>JAWLGW010001192.1:0-2500 GCA_041690735.1 Planctomycetota bacterium | reverse complement strand
CGGGCAGCGCGCGGGGCGGGGTCGCGACGAGGGCGCCGCTCACGAGGCCTCCTCACCCAGCACGTAGCGCTGCACGGCCTGCCCCAGCAGGTCGGGGGTCAGGTTGAGGTGCTGAATGTGGTCGATCCGGCCCGCCAGCTCCTGCAGCGCCAGCCCCACCAGCACCTTCTGAGAGGCCTTCTCCCACACCTCGACCCGGCGGGCCTCACCCTCGGCGGTCGCCTCGGCGGCGAGACGCTTGCCCTGCGCCTCCGCCTCGGCGCGGGTGACGGCGTCGCGGGCGTTGGCGCGGGCGGTCAGCTCCTCGCGGTCGAGGCGGGCCTCCACGCTCGCCCGCTCCGCCTCGGCCTGGTTCTTCACCTCGAGCATGCGGTTGCTGCCGTCCTGGCGGATCAGCTCCTCCTGACGCCGGGCCAGCTCGATCTGGCTGGCGAGCTCGTTCTCCTTGATCGCCCGCTCCTTCTCCACCGCCAGGGCCCGGCGCGCGAACACCGCCTCGTCCGCCTTCTGCTGCAGCGCCTCGCGGGTCGGCGTCTGGAGCGCCTTCGCCAGCTCGGCGCTGGGCGCCACCTGCGTGACCTGCACCCCCACCAGGGCGAGGCCCATCTGCTCCAGCTCGGGGTCGCCCCGCAGCGCCCGGTCCAGGGTCAACTGCAGCTCCTCGGCCCCGCTGGTGACCGCCTCCAGCAGCGGCACCCCGGTCAGGAAGGCACGGACGGGCTGCTGCGCGCGGTGCGTCCACAGCTCCGCCAGGCGCTCCAGCGGCTGCACCTTCCACTCGCCGCTGTCGAGGGAGACGCTGAAGTTGATCCGCCGCGCCGCGCGCTCGGGGTCGGCCACCCGGTAGGTGACGGTGCACTGCACGGCGACCTCCTGCAGGTCGCGGGTGCGCTCGCGCAGCAAGAAGGTGGTGTCGATGTCCTCGACCGGCACCTCGGCGACCGCCGCGGAGAGCTTGAGGAACCAGTAGGCCTGCCCCACGCCCTGCCGGGCCAGGCGGCCCTTCTTGTAGTGCAGGACGAACTGGTTCGACTCCGCGCGCAGGTGGGAGAAGGGACCGAATCCGCCGATCGTCGCCATGGGATCCTCCTCGCGAGCCCGAATGACGCTCGCCGTTCCGGAGAACGGCTGGAGGAGCGCAGCCTTCCAGGCCGACCCATGGTGGTGCTGCAGCGGCAGTTAAGACGAGCGCCGGCGGCGCGACGATCGGTCCTCGAGGGTCGCCGGCGCCCGCGGCAGGTAATGGCCCACTCGGGGCACGGGGCGGCCCCCAGCACGCGCTGCTGCCGCTGGATCAGCTGCAGGGCGGAGTCGCGCGCCGGAGGGCCGCACCACCAGCCCAGCCCGGCTCGGCGAGTGGCTAGGGCCGGAGGAGGACGCGTGGCGCGTGCGCTGGCGGCGCCGAGCACACCTGGCACCGCCAGCGCCTACGCTGTACGTGCGCGAGGCGCCGGCTCCGCGCGAGACGGCGCCTCGCTGTCCGTGCCGTCAGTGCTTGCGCGCGGCCGGCTGGCCGCCACCGGAGGGGCTAGAAGCCACCGTTGGAGCGGTTCGACCGGTTCGACCGGTTCGACCGGTTCGACCGGTTCGACCGGTCGTTCCGCTCCTGCTCCCGCAGCTGCTCGCCCTGCTCGGTCTCGACGTCCTCCCCCCGCAGGGCGTGCTCGCGCTCGATCGTCACCAGGTCGCCCAGCAGGTCGGCCACCAGGACCGGCTTGCCGTTGATCCGGCCCATGCTGCCGATCACGCCGAGGCGCTGGCCCTTCTCGAGCTTCTTGGCGTCCTTCAGCTGATCCTTCGCCCCGAGGTCGACGATGATCGTCTTGCCCGAGTCGAGGCGCAGCTTGGCGATCGTGTGGTCCTGGTCGATCCCCTTCAGGCCCAGGTCCCTGGTCTCCACCAGCTCGCCGACGGCGACCAGGTTGTTGGCGGCCTGCTGACCCGCCTGCATCTGCTGGCTGCGGCGGGCGCCCGCCGGGAGGCTGCGGTCGCGCCGGCGGTCGCCGCGCAGGCGCTCCTCCCCGATGCTCCGGTCGCGGGCGAACGCGCGCTCCATGTCGCGCAGGCGGCCCCGCTCGATGCCCCGCTCGTGGATCATGACGATCATGCCGTCGTCGGTCATGAAGCGGTCGACCACCAGCAACGGCGCCTGACCGGGCTCGCCGCCGCGCCGCGCCGTGGCCTCCACGCCCTGGTCGCGCTTGAAGCGGACCTTCGCCCGGCGGATCTCGCTCGCCCGGCCCAGGTCGAGCAACACCTTCTTGCCGCTCGCCATGCGCAGCTTGGCGATCAAGTGCTGCTCGCCGTTGACGCGCCGGGTCTTGAGGTCCTCCAGGTTGCCGCGCAGGCGGTAGACCTGCGTCTCGGTGCCGCGGTCGCGGCGGGTGTCCTGCTGCCGATCATGAGACCGGTCCTGCCGATCCCGCTGCCGGTCCTGCTGCCGATCCCGCTGCCAGTCCTGCTGCCGGTCCTGGGCCAGGGCGGGGCCGGCGACGAACAG
>JAWLGW010001191.1:0-2502 GCA_041690735.1 Planctomycetota bacterium | reverse complement strand
TGCCCGGCGAGGGGGCGGCGGACGTCGACGAGCTCGCGGCCCGCGTCGCCGCGGAGCCGCGGCCCGTCCTGGTGCAGGCCTGGGTCCTGGACCAGTACTTCGAGGCCCACCCGAAGAACTGGATCAAGGACTTCGGCAAGCGGCGGGACCGCAACACCCTGGCCGGCCGGATCAAGGAGATCAAGTCGCGGGCCGAGGCGGCCCTGGGCGACGAGGGCAAGGCCGTGTGGCCCAAGCTCGACTTCCTCCACAAGACGTTGCCGCTGCTGTTCAACAAGCAGCGGGCGAGCGGCGAGGTCCAGCGCCTGATCCTGTCGCCCCTCGGCAAGCTGCAGTTCTGTGAGGTGCAGTACTCCCGCAGCAGCGCCGAGGACCTGGCGCGGGTGTGCCAGGACATCCAGGAGGAGGTGCGCCGCACCGCCGACCTCGACGACGAGGCGCTGGCCTGGGGGATCGAGAACCACACCGCGCTGCTCACCGGACAGCCGCCGGCGACGATCCCCGCCTCGCGGCGCCCCCCCAGCGGCGGCGCGCCGCTGATCGGCCTGGGGGTCTTGCTGGCGGCGGGCGGCGGCGCCGTGCTGGCCGGGGTCGTCCCCCAGGTGCCCGCCTCGGCGCAGCAGGCGGCCGGCATCGCTGGCCTGGCGGTGGGCGCCGTGCTGGCGCTGGTCGGTGTCCTCAAGAGCAAGAAGGCGAGCGCCGCCCGGGCCGCGATCCCGCAGCAGTTCGCCGACCTGTCGGCCCGCTTCCGGGAGCGCCTGTACCTGATCTGCACCCTGCGGGTCCTGTACCGGATCTCCTCCAAGTACACCGTCAGCGCCGACGCCTTCGACCGCGCGATCAAGGACTTCGGCGGCAAGCAGGCCTGGAAGAAGCTCAAGTTCGACGACCGGGACCTGACCGAGGTGTTCGCCACCGAGGAGTGGGACCCGCGCGGCTCGGTCGAGCACTGGCTGGCGGAGAAGGTGAAGCAGAACTTCCGCCTGGAGAGCACCACCCTCGCCGCCCCCGAGGACCTCGACGACGAGGCGTGGGACATCCTCCTCAAGGCCTACCTGCTCGAGTCCGAGGAGTTCGGCTCCGCCAGCCCCGACGGCGCCCTGCTGGGCTCGGTCAGCGACCTCCTGTTCACCAAGCGCGGCGAGGACGTCACCGCCGAGCGCGAGCGGGTGTTCGCCGAGGTCCAGCAGGCCTGGGAGCAAGAGCAGCAGCGCCGCGCCGCGGGGTAGTCAATGCGCGGTCGAGGCTGTCGAGACGAGTCGGAACGCGCCCGTAGCTCAATTGGATAGAGCGGCGGACTTCGGATCCGCAGGTTGGGGGTTCGAGTCCCTCCGGGCGTATTCGATCGCAAGACCGTTCGGCAGAGGCCGTACTGTGCGTGACCACGGCGTCCCCCAGCCGAGGCTCGCGGACTACCAGAGCGTGGTCGTCCTCACGGGAGCGCGTCGCGGAGCTGGCCACCGCCGAGGCCTTCGAGCGGAACCCGTCGGCCGTGGTCGGCCGTGTGGCGGCTGTTTGGACCGCTGCGCACGGCGCTGTAGCGGCGCGACGGCGGCACCCCGCCGCTCGCAAAGACGCTCCTGCCTAGCTGGCGTTACCTCGGCTTCGACGACGATCCCCGTATCCCGTGGGACCGCCGGAGGTAAGTCCCCGCCTGAGGCTGTGCTACTCGGGGCCACCTTGCGCCTCGAGACCAACAGCTGAGTGCGCCAGCCTCAGCCCCAGAACGCCGCAGCACCCCGACGCCCGTCCGAGGAGATAGGCGAGTTGGGTGCGGTTGCGGGCGCCGAGCTTCGCCCGAGCCCGCTTGATTCGACCCTCGACGGTGACCGGGGCGACGGACAGCTGCTGGCCGATCCTTGCCGAGGAGAGGCCGCGCGCCGCCAGGTGGACCGCCTGGAGCTCGCCGACGCTGAGCGAGCGAAACACCGCACACTCGCAGCAGGCGCCGAGCAGCCAGACCAGCATGCACCGCCCCTCCCCTCCCGGCAGGGGCAGGCTCTGCACGCGTGCCTCGAATCCAGTCGCTGAGCCCTTTGCACCCAAAGTGACGATCTTTCCGACGTCTCCGACCTCGGCGCCTGCCGCCGCGATCAGGGCCGCCCTCTCGTCGGCGTCCAGTTGGCTGGCGAGTGCATGAGCTCGGGGGTCAGCGGCGATCAGGCTCCTCGCGCGGTCGAGGACAAACACTGCAGGAGGTCGAGCGGCGGTAGCTGGCGACGCGGTAACGGTCATGGCTGCTCCTCACGCACGAGTGCGCCAGCGTCTCCGAGGAGGTGCGGCGGTGGCCATAAGCGATCTTGACTAGACAGCCCCACCCTGCTGGCGGCGACCGCCCCCAGTCCCGTCCTGGACATGGACATGAGCACCTCCGGAGGCGAAGGCCGTAGCGTCGCGGGGCCCGAGGGCGGCGCCACCCGCACCACCACCGTCACGATCTCCGACAGCGGCCAGACCGTGACGGTCAAGTCCACCGATGGGACCAAGTTCAAGCTCGAGGAC
>JAWLGW010001190.1:0-2506 GCA_041690735.1 Planctomycetota bacterium | reverse complement strand
GGCGCCCTGGTGGCGGCCGCCGCCGACGAGGACAACCCCGACGGGTAGGGGCCTCGTGACCGACTCTCCCGAGCGCCGCCTGCTCCCCGCGAGCCGGCGGCGCTCGGCCGTTTCCGGACTGCTGCTGCTGCTGGCGGCCGCCGCCCCCGCCGCGGCGCAGCCGGCGCCGGCGGCGGGCTACGAGGTGACCCCCTTCGAGCGGGTGACCGTCGAGCACGCCCCCAGCGCCCGCGGCACCGCCCAGCGCCTGGCCCGCCTGTACGAGGTGGCCAGCGATCGCGTCGAAGCCGCCCTGGGCCTGCCGCCCCCGCCCCGCCCCCACCTGGTCCTCGCCACCACCAACCCCGAGTTCGAGGCCCGGTACGAGGCCGAGGCAGGCCGCCCGCCGCGGGGTGACTTCGTGCTGGCGGTCGCCTTCCAGCAGAAGAACCTGATGATCGTCCGCCAGCCGGGCCTCGACGAGGGCGGCAGCGCCGGCCTCCTGCCGACCCTGGCTCACGAGCTGGCGCACCTCGCGCTGTGGCGGATCGAGGTCGAGCGGGGCAGCCGCCTCCCCCTGTGGCTCAACGAGGGCCTCGCCGAGTACGCCTCGGGCCGCCGGCCCACCCTCCAGGAGCGAGCCGCCTTCGCCAGCTGGGCCAAGTTCGGGCAGATGCCGCGCCTGGCCGACCTGACGACGAGCTTCCCCGCCCACGGCGGCGGCTCGGCCCGCGCCTACACGGTCGCACTGGGCTTCGTCACCTGGCTCGCCGACCGCGAGCCGCTCGAGCGCCTGGTCACCGCCCTCGGCCGCCACCCCACCGCCGACGCCGCCTTCCTGGCGGTGTACGGCCAGGACGTGCGCGACCTCGAGCTGGAGTGGCTGATCGGCCTCAGCGAGCAGCACAGCTTCTGGAAGAGCCTGCTGCTCAGCTTCGAGCCCTGGGCCCTGATCGGCCTCCTGGCCGTCCTGGCGGCCACCCGCCACTTCCTCCGCCGCCGCCGCCTCATGCGCGAGCTCGCCGAGGCGGACGCGCGCGAGGAGGCGGCCCGCGAGGCGGAGCGGCAGGCAGAGGACCCGACCGAGGCGTAGAATCGGCGGCGCAGGAGGCACCGTGTCCGCGCCGCTGAACAGGCCGCGCCTGACCGCCCGCGTCCAGGAGGACGTGCGCTGCCCCCTGTGCCACGACGACCTGACGAGCGAGCGCAGCGACACCGGCTGGTGCGTCGCCTGCTCCGCAGAGCACCACGTGGAATGCTGGGGAGAGCTGGGGCGCTGCGCCACCTGCGGCGAGGAGCAGCTCCGCTAAGCGGACCCACCCCGCCTCGCCGCCGCGCGCTGCAGCGTTGCCGGCTGCGAGCGTCGGGCCGCCGCATCGCCCGAGGTGGAGCCGTGGTCTCGGTGCCTGCCGCACACGGGCACGCTGCTGGTTGGCTGGGGCCTGACAGTAGGCATCCCCTCCGGTTTCGTCAGCAACCTCCTCAGCGATCTGGCGCGGCCCGGCGACCTCGTCGAGCTCGTCGTTCGCACCTGCGCCCTACTGGCGATTGCAGCCTTCACCGGCGCCGGTGTCGGCGTCATGCTCCTCGTCTTCTGGCCTTGCCTCCCCGAGCGAATGCGAGGCCAGGGACCTTACCCTGGGTAGGGTCCCGCCCCCGCTTCGCGGGGGCGAGGGGTTAGGCCGCTGACCTGGGGTCACTGACCGCGAGTCAGCGAACGGGCGCGGAGTGCGCGCTACACGCTCACGCGGGAGCCGCCGACGATCGCCTCGTCGCCGATGCGGAAGCGGACCCAGCACTTGGTGCCGCCGTCGTAGTCGGGGGCGCGCAGGAGGAGCTTGGCGGGGGTGCCGGCGACGGTGCAGGGGGTGCCCTGGAGGGGCTCGTCCAGGTCGGCGCGCCAGGCGCGGACGAAGGGGTTGTGCTCCCACTCGGCGCCGATCGTGGTGGGGTCGGTGTGGCCCGGGTGGACCTCGTAGGTGTGGGGGAGGTTCATGAGGACCTCCATGATCGAGCGGCGCAGGTCCGCGAAAGTGGAGTGGCCCGGGCCGCGGGTGCCGCCGACGCTCCCCTTGAACAGGGTGTCGCCCGTGAACACCCGCTCGTCGTTCACCACGAAGGCGAGCTGGCCCTTGGTGTGGCCGGGAATGTGGAGGGCCTTGATCGTCAGGTCGCCCACCTCGAGGAGCGCGTCGCTCTGTAGCTCGTGCTGCAGGCCGCTGCCGAACAGCTCGGCTTCGTCGACGTGGGCGTAGGTCTCGGTCCCCAGCTCCTTGCGGTACACGTCGCTGTAGGCCACGTGGTCGATGTGGTGGTGGGTCAGCAGCGCGTGGCGGACCGTCAGGTCGAGCTCGCGGATCCGGGCCAGGATCGGCTCGGTGGGGCCGCCGGTGTCGATCAGGACCCCGTGGCCGCCGGGGCGGTCGGCGACCAGCCAGGTGTTGCTGAGCCAGGTGGGGTCCATGCTCTTCTCGACGATCACGGCGTCGCCTCCCGGCGGGTGGCGTGGGCGAAGCGGACGAAGCCC
>JAWLGW010001189.1:0-2509 GCA_041690735.1 Planctomycetota bacterium | reverse complement strand
CATTCGCCTGCGGCTGGGCGACCGGCCGGTGCCGCGGGTGGCGATCGTCCTTGGCAGCGGGCTGGGCAAGCTCGCCGAGCAGGTCGTGGACCCGGTGTCGATCCCCTACGCCGACGTGCCCTACTTCCCGGTCTCGACGGTGGAGGGGCACGCGGGGCGCCTGGTGATCGGCGACCTGGCAGGCCTCGAGGGCGGCGAGGGCACCCCGGTGGTCGCCTTCCAGGGGCGGTTCCACCTGTACGAGGGGTACGGCGCCAGCCAGGTGGTGTTCCCGGTGCGGGCCCTGGCGCGCATGGGGGTGCGGGCGTTCCTGATCACCAACGCCGCCGGAGGGATCAACGCCGACTTCTCCCCCGGCGACCTCATGATGATCACCGATCACCTGAACCTGACCGGGCAGAACCCGCTCATGGGCTCCCACGACGACCGGCTGGGCCCGCGGTTCCCCGACATGAGCGCCGCTTACGACCCGCGCCTGCGCGACCTGCTGCGGGACACGGCCAGAGAGCAGAGCGTCACCCTGCGGGAGGGCGTGTACACCGTCCTGTCGGGGCCCTCTTACGAGACGCCCGCCGAGGTGCGCATGCTCAAGGCGATCGGCTGCGACGCCTGCGGCATGTCGACGATCCCCGAGGTGGTGGCCTGCCGGCAGATGGGCGTGCGCGTGCTCGGGATCTCGCTGATCTCCAACTTCGCCGCCGGGATCTCCCCCACCGCGCTGACCCACCAGGAGGTGATCGAGACCGCCGACCGGGTGGCGGAGACCTTCGTCCGGCTGGTGCAGGGCGTGGTGCCCCGAGTGGCCGCGGAGGTGGCCGCCGAGGGCTCCGACTGATCCCCATCTGGCGTCGCGGTGACGCTGGCGACATGCTGGCGGCATGAGCGAGGGCGGTCAGCAGGTGGAGCGATCCGGCGGGGCAGGACGTCCGGTCGACGCGGCGCTGCGCCAGGTGGCGCGCGGACTCGGACGCGCGCGCCCCGGCGGGTTCGTCCCCGCCCTGCTCGAGCACATCGCCGACGCCGTCGCGGTCGACCTCACCTTCCTGGCCCGGGACGTGAGCGAGCGGCCCGGCTGGGGCACCATGAGCGGCCTGTGGTGGCGCCCCTCCCGGCGGCAGCTGCCGCCCTTCAGCTACCTCATGGCCGGCACGCCCTGCGCGAGCGGCGAGCTGTGCGTCGCCGAGGAGGCCCGGACCCTGTACCCGAGCGCGCGCCTGCTCCAGGAGCTGGCGATCGAGGCGGTGGTGGCGGTGCCCCTGTTGGACCGGTGCGGCGTCGAGGTGGGTCACCTGGGCGCCATGCACACCGAGCCGCTGAGCGATCCCGAGGCGACGCTGTCGCTCCTGCGCCTCCTGGCGACGCTGGCGGCGACCGAGCTCGACCGGGAGGAGGCCCTGGTCCGGCTGGTCGAGAGCGAGCAGCGGCTGCAGGGCTTCCTCGACAACGCGCCGTTCGGCGCCTACTTCTACGAGCGCCGTCCCAGCGGTCGCATCGAGATCACCGGCCTCAACGCCGCCGCCGACCGCATCTCCGCCATCGATGGCGCGCAGCACATCGGTCGCACGCAGCTGGAGGCGTTCCCCTACGTGGCCGGGACCGAGGTCCCAGACACGCTGGAGCGCGCGGTGGCCGGCGAGGGCCCCTTCTGGCTGCCCGAGCTGCGGCTCGAGGTGGACGGACGCCCCTGGGTCCTCGAGCTGCACGTGTTCCCGACGGGCCCAGGGCGAGCGGCGGTGCTGTTCTACGACCTCACCTCCCGCGATCAGGTGGAGGGCGCCCTGCGGGAGACCGAGGAGCGCCTGCACAAGGTGCTCGAGCACGCGCCCTTCGGCGCCTTCACCTACGCCCTCGACGAGGGCGACGTGCCGGTGCTGGTGGGGGCGAACACCGCGGCGGATCGCATCCTGGGCGTGGAGACCCGTCCCCTGGTGGGCCTGCGCATGGTGGAGGCCTTCCCGGCGCTGGCCGAGACCGACCTGCCGCAGCAGTACGTCGAGGTCGCGCTGGGCCGGCGGGGCCCGCTGTACCAGCCGCGCGTCCCCTATCACGAGCGCGGGATCTCGGGGGTGTACGAGATCCACGCCTTCCGCACCGGCGCGCGGCGCATGGCGGTCCTGTTCCGCGACGTGACCGCCCAGGCGCGCGCCGACGAAGCGGAGCGGGCGGCGGCGCGCCTGGAGGCCAGCGCCACCCTCGCCGGCGGGATCGCGCACGACGTCAACAACCTCATGAGCGGGATCCTCAGCCACGTGACGCTGATGGAGCGGGAGCCGCAGGAGGCGCGGGCCGAGCGGCTGGAGCAGATCGCCCGCGCCGCCCGCCGCGCCACCGGCCTGGCGCATCAGCTGCTCTCGTACGCCCGGGGCGGGAAGTACGACGTCCGCCCCACCGACCTCAACGCCGTGGTCGAGGACGTCCTGCGCCGCCAGCGCGGCTCGCTGCGCTCGATCGCCCACTTCCCCGATGATCCGCAGGTGAACTGACGGGCGCCGGCGCGCGGGACATACGC
>JAWLGW010001188.1:0-2511 GCA_041690735.1 Planctomycetota bacterium | reverse complement strand
GGCCGCGGCCCGGGTCGCCACCGCCCTGGGCGAGCACGAGGACGCCCGGTCCTTCGACGAGGCGCACGCCGCGCTGTCGGAGAGCGTCGAGCGGGCCGGCGAACTGCGGGAGGAGTTCTGCGTGGCAGTGACCGGCGACGTGGTCGCCCTCCCCGCCGTCCCCGCCGCCGGACTGACCGAGGAGGTGCGGATCAGCGCCTTCGCGAGGGACGAGGTGGTGGCGACCGGCGTCCTCACGGCCGCCCCGGGGGCGGTGGTCCTGCGGGTCGGCCCTTCCCGGCAGGGGACGATCTACGAGCCGATCGGCCCGCTGGCCCCCGCCCTCCTGGCCGCCCCCCTCGACGCGCCGGTGCGGGTGACGGGGCGAATCGACCCGGCGCACCAGGGCGCCCACGGCGCGGGCCTGGTGGTGACCTCCTGGCGGCCCACCGCCACGCTCCGCTTCCAGGACATGAAGCCGCTCCTGTCGGTCGAGACGTTCGAGGTAGCCGACCTGTCGGGGACCGGCGCCTACGAGCGCGAGCAGTTCACGGCCGGGCCCCGCGCGGAGACGCTGCAGGGGGCGGGCCGCGCCCTCGACCCGACCGACCTCGCGCTCCTGCAGAGCCTGGTGCAGATCGCCGACCTGCGCAACCAGCCCGCGGTCTACCACCCGGGGCAGATCTATCCCGACCACCCCAGCCGGACGGTGACCCTGCACGACGACCAGGGCCTGGTGAACGTGACGGTCTACTCGGGCGCCGCGGTGCCCCGCGGGCTGGGCTCGCTGCTGGCGCACCTGGCGGCCGCGGCCGCGGCCGTGCCGACCACCACCACCCTGGAGCGGGGCGACCAGAGCGCCCAGACCCAGGCCGCGGTGAGCCTGGCTCGCGGTCCCCGCAGCTTCGACGTGATGTGGAACCAGCACACCGGCGGGACCCGCCCGGCGCCCCGGATCGACTTCGCCGGCGGCTACGCGGTGCTGGGGGTGTTCGACGGGCAGCGCTCCACCGGCGGCTACACGGTCGAGGTCGTCCGGCTGGAGCGGATCGGCGGGGCGGTGCACCTGACCACCCGGCGCACCTCGCCCACGGGCCCGGCCCCCTCGGTCCTGACCACCCCCTTCGACCTGCAGATCCTCGACCTGCGGGCCGACCCCACCCTGGTGGTGTACGTGGACGGCGCGCGCCAGTAGTCAGCCGCGGCTGGCTTGGTCACTCGCGCTCGCGCTCGTGGTCGTGGTCCCCCGGGAGGGGTCGGTCAAGTGGTGCGACGTCCTGGTCGTCACCCGCCACGCGCGGCAGTCGGCCTTCACCACGTCAGCCACGCCCAACGCCAAGGCCCGGGCCCTGCTCCCGGCGGCGGACCGGGAGAACGCGGTGATCCATCTATCCCCCAGCCGAGGTGCTGGGGACGCTGGAGAGCCTGACCGACTTCGGCGCCGGGCAGCGGCTGTACGACGAGGTGTGGACGGCGGTGAAGGCGCGGTAGCTCACTCGGTGAAGGAGATGACGACCGTGACGGAGTCTCCGTGGGATCTGAACAGCACGCGGCGATACCATGGGCTACACAGGAGGCGACATGAGCGAGCAGGAGCGACCGGAGCACCCGGGCGAATGGGAGCTGGTGGACGGGACCGGCTCTGGGATCCGCCAGTTCCGCCAGCGGGTGGTGGGCGGGTGGCTGGTGCTGGTGGCGCTGGAGGAGAGCAACAGCCTCGCCTTCGTGCCCGACCCTGACGGCGCCTGGAAGCCGCCGATCAAGCAGAGCATCAAGCGCGACGGCTTCTTCTAGCGGGCCCGATCCGCCCAGCGCTTCCAGGCGGCGACGTCGAGGCCGAACCGCTCGCCGGTGAGGCGGGTGAGCGCCGCGCACAGCTCGCGGTCGTACAGGTCGGCGCCGGGGGGCCCCTCCCCGCGCAGGCGGGTGGCCAGCGCGCGCGGCAGCTCCGCGTCGCCCTTCAGGGTGATCAGCGCCCGCAGCGTCGCGGCGAACACCTCCAGGGAGACGCCCTCGCCGTCGAGCGTGGTGAGGAGCGCCTCCTTGGCGGGCGCGGCGCCGTGGCGGGCGATCGCCTCCAGCAGGGCCACCTTGGGGGCGGGCCACTTGTTGGTGCGGGGGTCGTTCGGACCCGAGAAGCGCACCGGCTCGGGGGTCGCGCCCGGGAGCAGCGGGACCAGGCGCTGGACCAGGCCCGGCGGGGCGGGGCTGAGCCCGCCGAGGGCGCGGAGCGCGGCGGTGCGGACCGCCGGCTCGGGGTCCTGGCGGGCGACCGCGATCAGGCGCGCCTCGGCCGCGCCGCCCGCGGCGCGGGCCAGGGCGCGGCAGGCGGAGACTCGCATCTGGAAGGGCGCCTGCGGGACCAGGAACTTCTCGATCGCGGGGCGGTCCGCCGCGGCGCCGCCGCGGGCGAGCGCCTCGAGGGCCACGTACTGGCGGGCGCGGGTGGCGGCGTCGGCGGAGACGGGCGTGCTCCGACGCAAGAGCCCGCGCAAGCCCTCCACCCAGGCGGGGTCGCCTCGCCCGCGCAGC
>JAWLGW010001187.1:0-2513 GCA_041690735.1 Planctomycetota bacterium | reverse complement strand
AGGGCAGCGAGGCGGCCAACAAGCTGATCCGTTTCCTCAACGAGGAGCTGATCCCCTCCACCCCGCACACCAAGAGCAAGCAGATCCGCCCCGACTCGGGCATCAGCATCAAGCCGATCTCGGTCACCGGCACCACCCGGCTGGTCAAGGCGGCGATCGAGTACGCCCTCGCGAACCCCGACCCGCGGGGCAAGCAGACGTCGGTGACCTTCATGCACAAGGGCAACATCATGAAGTTCACCGAGGGCTTCTTCCGCGACGTGGGCTACCGCGTCGGGCGGGAGCAGTTCCGCGGTCAGACCGTGTCGGAGCGTGAGAGCTGGATCCTCGGCAACAAGGAGGGCAACGCCGACCTCAGCAACGAGGACAACGCCCGCCAGATCGAGCCCGGCTACGACTTCCTCTCGCCCGCCGACCAGCAGAAGGTCGTGCAGGAGGTGGAGGAGGCGCTCGCCCTGTGGGACACCCACGGCGACGGCAAGTGGAAGCAGATGGTGATGCTCAAGGACCGCATCGCCGACTCGATCTTCCAGCAGGTCGTGACCCGGCCCGACGAGTACTACGTGATCGCCTGCCCCAACCTCAACGGCGACTACATCTCCGACGCCTGCGCCGCCCAGGTCGGCGGCCTCGGGATCGCGCCGGGCGCCAACATGGGTGACGGCATGGTGCTGGCCGAGGCGACCCACGGCACGGCCCCCAAGTACGCCGACAAGGACGTGATCAACCCCAGCAGCGTCATGCTGTCGGGCGTGATCATGTTCGAGCACATGGGCGGCGAGTGGGGCAACGTCGGCAAGGCGATCCGCCAGGCGATCGCGGCCACCGTCCGCCAGGGCCGGGTGACCTACGACATCCACCGCCTCATGGTCGCCGACGGGCGCAGCGACGCCACCAAGGTGAAGTGCTCGGAGTACGCGGACGCGATCATCGAGAACCTGGCCAAGGTCGACGTCTAGAGCCGCAGAGAGAATTGGGAGCCGCGGGGGCTGTCGCTGGGCGACGGCTCCCGCGGCTGTCGCTTGTACGGGGCTCCCTGCTGCTATCGCCGGAGCGTTCTCTCTCGGCAGGGCGCTTCGTTCAGCGCAGAGTCGCGGAGGCGCAGGGAGCGCTCACGCCGGGAGACGGGGTCGTGTTCGACTGCTCCTCACCCCCTGCGCCTCGTTTGCCGCTTCGCCCACCGACGGATAGAGTGAGCCGCGGGAGGCGACCCGGTCCCGATCGCGTGGGAGGTCCCCGTGCCTCGCCTGCAGGTCCTCAACGGTAAGCGGCAAGGCCAGATCTACGACCTGGCCCCGGGGGCGGAGCACGTCATCGGCCACCGCCAGACGGCGCCCATTACCATCGACGACCCCTGGGTGTCCTGGGACCACGCCCGGGTGGTGTTCACCGGCGAGGACGGGGGCGCCGCCTGCTGGATCGAGGACCTGGGCTCGACCAACGGCACCTACGTCAACTGCGTGCGGGTCAAGCGCGAGCGGCTGCGCCACGAGGACATCGTGTTCCTGGGCAAGACGCACGTGATCTTCCTCGACCCGGTCAGCGACCGGGTGGGCGGCCCGGCCTTCGACCTGTCCCCGCTGGCGGCCGACGGCTCCTCCGCCAGCGAGCGCTTCCCCTCGTCGGGAGGCGGGCTGTTCGCCTCCTCGGCCGGCAGCCCCCCGCTGGTCCTGCCCGACCCGCCCGACGACCCGTTCGCCTCCACCGGCACCAACGACCGGGCGCCCCTGTGGTCGGGCTCGGCCTCCGGGCGCGAGCCCGTCAGGCAGCGAGACGGGCGCCGGGATCCCTTCGAGGAGTCGTCGATCGACCCCTTCGCCTCCGGGCCCGAGCTGTCCTTTGGCGGCGGCGAGAGCGCGGCGGACCCGTTCGCCGCCTTCGCCGCGGGGGCGCCGCCTCAGGCTCCGCCCCCGGTCGCTCCTCCGCCGCCGGCGCCGCCCGCGGCTCCGCGCGGGCTCCCCGCGCGAGGCGACGCCTCGGCCCGCGGCGGCAACCCCTTCGCCGAGACGCAGGACGACGCCCTCGCCGCGCCGTCCAGCGGGTCGGGCGTGCGGTCCCTCAGCCTGTCCTCGCTCCAGGAGGACGACGACCTCGAGCTGCCGGGGCCCAGCAGCCAGGAGATCGCCGACCTGCTCAGCGGGCCTGGCGCCCTCGACCCGACCGCCTCCGCCGACGAGCTGGCGCTGCTGGCGCGCCGGCCCCCCCTCGACAAGAGCACCGACGCGTTCCTCCCGAGCGAGATGCGGACCCAGCCGATCGACACGGACCGCGTCAACCGGCTGCTCGCGGAGCACGAGCAAACCCTGGCGGCGCCTCCCCCCCCTCCTCCCGCGACGCCCGCCCCGCCGGCGCCGCCCGCGCCGGGGCCCGAGGCGTCCTGGGACCGGCCGCGGCTCGAGCTCGAGGTGCGGCGCCTGCGGGCGGGCATGCAGGCTGTGCGCCAGCACAGCCCGCAGGCGGTCGAGGCCGCCGCCCGCGCCCTGCGCGACGAGGAGCTGGTGCGCCTGGCGCAG
>JAWLGW010001186.1:0-2513 GCA_041690735.1 Planctomycetota bacterium | reverse complement strand
TCGAGGCGCTGGTCGAGACCGTGCGCCGCGTCAGCGCCGCCTAGCCGGCTTTCCACGCCATCTGCACAGCTTCTCCACTGCCATCCTGCACGCCTGGAGGGACTTAGGGGCCACAGGCGGGCCAAACCCCCCACAGGGAATTTGTTTGACGTGGAAAGGGCGTGAGGATAGACTCTCCCCCGCTTGTAAGCCCTTGACCTTTCAGGGGATACGCGACTGCGCGCCTTCTCGAACGGGACTCTCCCGGCGGGGCGCGCGATCGGCGGGGGGGAAGGAAGGACTGGGTGGCTTATCGCTACACCGCCTCTGGGCGGTTGGAGATCGTCGAAGGCAACGTCGACACCGTCTGCAACATCCTGAGCAGCAAGCGGATCGGCTACGAGCGGGAGGGGAACGCCGTCTGTATCCGACACGACGAGCGAGCGGCGACCCCGGGTGAGATGAAGGCGGAGGAGGCGTTCGAGGACGTCGCCCGCTACATCGAGAAGCCCACCACGCTCAGCGTGAGCAACGAGCTGGTCGGGGAGTATGAGCTCGGCTTCGTCGACGGCCGCATGCGCATGGACGAAGCCATGCACGTGTGGGCGACGGGCGAGCGCGTCCCTTCCCCCGACGAGCTGGTCGGCGAGCTGCGCGCCCGGGGGATCGCCGCCACCGTGATCAAGACCAAGGGCCGCAAGGGGGGCCGGCGCGCCCGCATGTATCACGTGCAGCCGGGCTCGGGCGGTCCCGCCTGCAAGGTGACGGTCAAGCGCCGCTTCTGGGACAGCTACGACCTGCTGTCGGTGCCCGACATCCACGAACCCCTGTGCCGGCGCTACCACATGTCGCCCGCCGTCCTGCGCGAGAACCTGCGCAACGCGACGTTCGGCCTGGAGGTGCGCAAGCCGGCCCTGGGGAACGCCTCCTCGGACATGATCTTCGAGGCGCTGCTCGACGTGATCGAGGACATCACCGAGGGGATCCGGACCGAGCTGGGATAAGCGGTCTTTCTCGTGCCCGTGCCGTGCCCGACACGTGCCCGTGCCCGTGCCCGTGCCCGGCCTGAGCGAAGGCGCTGTGGCTGAAGCGGCAGCGCCTTCTTCTGCTTCCGCACGACCACGACCACGACCACGAGCGCGAGGGGGGGCTCCCCCGAGCCCCGCTCCTGGTATCCGTCAGGTACCCTCGGACCCGTGGTCGCCGAGGCCGTGGTCCGATTCCAGGCCGAGACGCCGGGGGGGCAGGTGCCCGACCTGGCGCGCGCCGCCTTCGCGCTCGCCCTCCCCGAGCACCCCGACCTCGACCTCGAGGCCGAGGTCGGGCGGCTGGACTCGCTGGCCGCCCGGCTGCGACCGCGCCTGGGCGGCGGACAGCGGGCGGACCTCGAGGCGCTGCGGGCCGTCCTGTGGGGTGAGCTCGGCCTGCGGGGCAACGTCGACGACTACAGCGACCCCCGCAACAGCTACCTGCACGAGGTGCTGACGCGCCGCCTGGGCCTCCCGATCACGCTGGCCCTGGTGGCGCTGGAGGTCGCGAGTCGGGTGGGCCTGCCCCTGCGCGGGGTGGGTTTTCCGGGCCACTTCCTCCTCCGCAACGACGGCCCCGCGGGCACCCTGGTGCTCGACCCCTTCGACGCGGGGCGCGAGCTGGACGCCGCCGCCCTCGAGGGCCTGCGCCGCACCTACGCCGGCCCCGGCGCCCCGCCCGCGCAGGCGCTCCTCGGTCCCGCCTCCAGCCGCGAGATCCTGGCGCGCATGCTCCGCAACCTCACCCGGGCGCACATCGGCCGCGGCGAGCTGCACCACGCCCGCCTCGACCTCGACCGCCTGCTGCATATCGAGCCGGCCGCCCGGGACGCGCTGCACGACCGGGGCGTGGTCCAGATCGAGCTAGGCGCCTACGCCGAGGCCGCCCGCGACCTCGAGACCTGGCTGAGCCGCTACCCCGACGCGCCGGGCGCGCAGGAGGTGGCGGGGCGCCTGGAGGAGGCCCGTCTCCGCCTGGTGCGCACGCTCAACTGACGGCGCTCGACTCGAACAGCCGCTCTCGCGGATCGCCGTAATGGACGTAGGCCGCCCAGTGCAGCGGCCCCGCCGCGCGAGCCGCCTGGCGGGCATCGCCCAGGGCGGCGCCCAGGGTGCGCCCCTGCAGGAGGGCGTCGTACAGGTGACGGGCGAACTGCTCCGCGGTCTCGTCATCGACGTCCCACAGGGTCCCGACGAAGTTCCGCGCCCCCGCCAGCAGGAAGGCCCGGGTCAGCTCCCCCTCCGGATCGCGGCCGCAGGAGTTGGCGACCACCAGGCGCGCCTGCAGCGGCAGCGTAGCCAGCGCCTCGGCCGCGAGCGGCCCGTCCGCCAGGGCCCAGCCCGGTCCGGCCGCTGGCGGCTCGTGACGGGTGTGCCCGCACCAGTGGACGAGGTGGCTGCGGCGGAGGGCGTCGCGGGCGGCGGCGCGGGTGGCCCGGCGTCCGGCGAGGAGGGTGGGGCGCGCCCGGTGCTGGGCGCGACGCCACAGGAGGTCCACCAGGGCGG
>JAWLGW010001185.1:0-2515 GCA_041690735.1 Planctomycetota bacterium | reverse complement strand
TCCCGCCGCTCCAACGGGGACGTGCTGATCGAGGTCGCGCCGGCCTGGGTCTTCGAGGAGGAGGAGGAGGCGGCGGGCGCCGCGCCGACCCACACGTGAACACCGCCGCCGGCCCCTCGTTCGGCCTGGTCGCCGCCCACTTCGGACTCGGCCTGTTGGGGCTGCTCGCCTTCGCCGCCGCCCTGGTCGGCTGGGCGGGCAGCCTCGAGGGGCACTTCTTCCAGCCGCACGTCCTGGCGCTGGTCCACCTGTGCGTGCTGGGCTGGCTGCTGCCGGTCGCGATCGGCGCGCTCCACCAGCTGCTGCCGGTCGTGCTCGAGGCGCCCCTGGGGTCGGAGCGGCCCGCCTGGGTGGGGCTCGCCCTGTACGTCCCCGGCGCGGCGACGTTGATCGTCGCCTTCGCTACCTTCGCCACCGGCCCGCCGCTGGTCGCGGGGGCGCTGCTCCTGGTCACGGCCCTCGCCGTGTACGCCATCGGTCTGGCGCGCCCCCTGTGGCGGGCGCAGTCCCTCGGCCTCACCGGCGCCTACGTCACCGCGGCGCTCCTGCACCTGCTGGTGGCCGCGGCCCTCGGGGCGGCGCTGGCCTGGAACCTGCACGCCCCCTACCTCCCCTTCGACCACCTGCGGCTGCTGCGGGCGCACGCCCACGTGGCCGGGCTGGGGTTCTTCGGGCTGCTGATCATGAGCGTGAGCTACCGCCTGATCGAGATGTTCCTGCTGGTGCACGGCGTCGGGCAGCGACCGGCCTGGGTGGCCTTCGTGGCGGTCAACGCCGCGGTCGTCGCCCTGGCGGCGGGGTTCCTCCTCGCCTCCCCGGCCTGGCAGACGGCGGGCGGGCTGCTGGCGGCCGTCGGCCTGGGCGCCTACCTGCTGCAGGTCGCCCGGCTGCTGCGGGCGCGCAAGCGCTCGGCGCACGAGCCCGCCTGGTGGCACACGGTGCTGTCGCTGGTCTACCTGGCCGCCGCGCTGGTGCTGGGGGGAGCGCCGGTGATCGCCCCGGTGCTCGCCCCCGAAGACCCCACCTGGCAGCTGCGCCTCCCCCTGGCATACGGCCTCCTGGCCCTCCCCGGGTTCGTGGGGAGCATCGTGGTAGGGCAGCTCGCCAAGATCGTCCCCTTCCTGGTGTGGCTCCACCGCTTCAGCCCGTGCATCGGCCTCATGCAGGTGCCCAAGGCCGCCGACCTCCTCCCCGAGCGCCCCCAGTGGCTGCAGCTCGTGCTGATGCACGGCGGGCTGATCGGGCTGCTGGCCGGAGTCCTCCTCGGCGCGGACGCGGTCTGCGCCGCCGGGGCGGCGCTGTTCGGCGCCTCGGCCCTGCTCCTCACCCGCAACCTCCTCCTCGTCTATCGGAGCGCCCCGTGTCCGTGAACCAAGACTCGCCCGCCGCCGCGGTGGTCGCTCGCGCGATCGACGCCCTGCACGAGGTGTTCGACCCCGAGACCGGGATCAACGTGTGGGACCTCGGCCTGATCTACGGCGTCCACCTCGACGAGGCGACGCGGACCCTGCAGGTGCGCATGACGTTCACCACCCGCGCCTGCCCCCTGCGCGACAGCATGACCGCAGGGGTCGAGCGGCGGCTGAGCCAGCTCGACGAGGTGGCGGCGGTCGAGGTCGAGGAGACCTTCGAGCCCCCCTGGACGCCGGAGCGGATCACCCCAGAAGGGCGCGCCGCCCTCGGCTGGCGCTAGCCCTGCTGGTCGTGATAGTGGCAGGCAGCGAGGTGCTCGGGGTCGCCCGCCACCGGCAGTAGCAGCGGGCGCTCCTTGAGGCACCGGTCGCCCTGGTCGACCTTCTTGCGCAGGGGGCAGCGCGAGGCGAAGTCGCAGCCGGCGCGCTGCTCGGTGGGCGAGGGGAGGCTGCCCTCCAGGAGCGTCCAGCCCCGCTCGCGCTGCACCTTGGGGTCGGGGATCGGCACCGCCCCCAGCAGCGCCCGGCTGTAGGGGTGGCGGGTGTCGCCGTAGATCGTGTCGCGCGAGGCGGTCTCCACGATCCGCCCCAGGTACATGATCGCCACCCGGTGGGAGAGGTGGCGGACCACGGCGATGTCGTGGGCGATGAACACGTAGGCCAGGCCCAGCCGCTTCTGCAGGTCCTCCAGCAGGTTGATGATCTGGGCCTGGATAGACACGTCCAGGGCGCTGACCGGCTCGTCGCAGAAGATCACCTTGGGCTCGAGGGCCAGGGCCCGGGCGATCCCGATCCGCTGCCGCTGGCCGCCGGAGAACTCGTGGGGGTAGCGGGCCACGAAGGTGGGGTCGAGCCCGACGGTCACCATGAGCTGCTCGATCCGGTCGCGCAGCTCCCCGCCGCTGCCGGCCAGGCCGAAGTTCTTGAGCGGCTCGGCGATGATCCGCCCCACGGTCCAGCGCGGGTCGAGGCTGGCGTAGGGGTCCTGGAAGATCATCTGCAGGTCGCGGCGCACCTCGCGCAGGGGCTCGCCGTCCACCTGACACAGGTCCTGCCCCTCGAACCACACCTCGCCGCCGGTGGGGCGGTAGAGCTGGAGCACG
>JAWLGW010001184.1:0-2516 GCA_041690735.1 Planctomycetota bacterium | reverse complement strand
GTGCAGCGCTACAACCTCGGCCTCGCCCAGGCCGTCCTGCTACGGGCCCTGGAGCTCGAGGTCGAGGTGCGGGAGGCCGATCCGCCCCGCCTGCGCCAGCTGGTGCGGCACGTCCGCTTCCAGGGGCTGCTGCAGGAGGCCCGGCGGGACGTCGACGGGGCGGTGCGCCTGCGCCTGGACGGGCCCCTGTCGATCTTCTCGGCCACCCCCCGGTACGGCGTCCGCATGGCGGGGTTCCTCCCGGCCCTGGTCCTGTGCGGGGACTGGGAGCTGCGGGCCAAGGTTCAGCTGGGCAAGCGGCGCCATCGCCGCGACTTCGTGCTCACCCCGGCGGACGGTCTGGTCAGCCACTGCGCCGACACCGGGGCCTGGTTGCCCGAGCTGATCGAGGCCTTCGGCGAGCGGTTCGCCGAGGTGGCCCCCGAGTGGGCCGTGGACCGCGAGGTCGACCTGCTCAACCTCGGCGGCGAGGTGGTGGTCCCCGACTTTCGCTTCGTGCACCGCGCCAGCGGCTGGACCGGCTACATGGAGGTCCTGGGCTACTGGCGCCGGGGCGCGATCGCCAAGCGCCTCGATCTGCTGCAGGCCCACCCCGACACGCCCCTGCTGCTGGCCCTCGATCAGGCCCTCAAGCTCGGCAAGCAGGGCGCCGCCGGCCTGGGCCAGGCGGCGGTGCCCTTCCGCGAGCTCCCCAGCGCGCGCAAGGTGAAGAAGGCCCTCGAGGCGCTGCGAACGCGGTAGGACCACGCCCCCTCCGTGTCGCCGGGACTTGCCCAGCGGTATGCTCCGGGTGAGTAGAGGTCGTCCCATGGAGCCGGGGTCGGACGCCGCGCTGCGGGCGCGGATCAGCGCGCTGGAAGACCGGGTGCGCGAGCTCGAACACCGCGAGGCGGCGCTCGAGGCGTCCGAGCGGATGCTCCGCCTGGTCATGGAGACGATCCCCCAGCGCTTGTTCTGGAAGGACCGGGAGTACCGCTACCTGGGCTGCAACCGCGCCTTCGCTCGAGACGCGCGCCTGGAGACGACCGCGGAGGTGGTGGGCAAGGACGACTTCGAGATGGTGTGGCGGGAGACCGCGCCGCTGTACCGTGCGGACGATCGCCTCGTCGTCGAGGAGGAGACCTCCCGGATCAACTACGAGGAGCCGCTGGCCCTCGGGGACGACATGCGCTGGGTGCGCACCAGCAAGGTCCCGCTCCGCGACGAGGCGGGGCGGGTGATCGGCGTGTTCGGCTGCTACGAGGACATCACCGACGCCCACGCCGCCCTGCAGGCCCTGGAGGAGAGCGAGACGCGCTATCGCTCCCTGTTCGAGCACGCCTCGGACGCCATCTTCCTCGTCGACGCCGAGGGGCGCTTCTGCGCCGCCAACCCCGCCGCCTGCGCTCTCCTGGGCTACTCGGTCGACGAGCTGCTCGAGCGGCGGGTCCAGGACGTCGTGGTGCACGAGGAGCAGGTGCCGCCGTTTCAGCTGGCGTCCGAGCAGCGGCCGGTCCTGCGCGAACAGACGATCGTCCGCAAGGACGGCAGCCAGGCGGTCGTCGAGGTGCACGCCCGGCCGCTCCCCGACGGGCGCAACATCGCGATCGTGCGGGACCTCACCGAGCGGCGCCGGATCGAGGCGGAGCGGCGGCACGCCCAGAAGCTCGAGACCCTGGGCCGGCTGGCGGGGGGCGTGGCCCACGACTTCAACAACGTCCTCACCGCGGTCCTCAACTGCGCCGAGCTCGCGCGCCGCAGCTCGGAGCGCGGCGACGACCCCGCCAGCGAGCTGGAGGAGATCGGCCAGGCCTGCGAGCGGGCCATGGTCCTCACCCGGCAGCTGCTGGAGTTCGCCCGCAAGGAGCCGCTCCGCAGCGAGCCGCTGCAGGTGGCCGCCGTGGTCGAGAACGCCCGCGCGCTGCTGGCCAGCCTGGCCGGCGAGCGGATCGCCCTCGCGATCGACGTCCCTCCCGACCTGCCGCGCGTCCGCGGCGACGTGGCGGAGCTCGAGCAGGTGCTCCTCAACCTGGTGGCGAACGCCCGCGACGCCACGCCTGCAGGGGGCAGCGTCACCATCCGGGCCCGGGACGAGGCGGAGCGGGACGAGCCGGGCTGGGTCGTAATCGAGGTGACCGACACCGGCCGGGGGATGGACGCCGAGACCCTGGAGCGAGCCTTCGAGCCCTTCTTCACCACCAAGGCGCCCGGCGAGGGGACCGGCCTGGGCCTCTCGGCGGTGTACGGGATCGTCACCCGCAGCGGGGGACACATTCGGGTGGAGAGCCAGCCCGGCGCGGGCACGACGATCGAGCTGCGGTTCCCGCGGCTGCCGGCGGCCGAGGCGGGCGTGGTGCTCCTGATCGAGCGCGACCCGGCGGTGCGGGCGATCGTGGAGCGCGTGCTGCGGGCGGCCGAGTACCGCTGCCTGTCGGCGGACGGCGCCGAGGCCGCGGCCGCCCTGGTCGCCGCGCCCGACGCGCCGCCGGTGCGGGCGCTGGTGTCGGAGTTCCCGCTCACCGACGGCGACCCGCTTC
>JAWLGW010001183.1:0-2517 GCA_041690735.1 Planctomycetota bacterium | reverse complement strand
GGGCGAGGCCACGTCCCGCTTCTCGGCCAGGCGCGACAGGGTCAGGTGGTGGCGGACCAGGAACGCCACGTGGCGCTCCTCGCCGGCCGTGAGCCCCAGCCGCCAGGCGACCCCGCGCACCAGCCCCACGCCGCGCTCGACGTGCCCCACCGCGCCGCCCACCTTGCCGGCGTCGTGCAGCAGGACGCCGAGGCGCAGCAGGTCGCGGTGCGGCGTCTGGTGGAGCAGCTCCTCGCGGAGCATGTCCTCGCGCTCGGGCGCGGTGCGCTGGGGGAAGGGCACCCCGGGCGCGAGGCTGCTGCCGCCGTCGGGCAGGGCGGGCTCTCCCTCCAGAGAGGCCAGCACCGCCAGGGTGTGCTCGTCGACGGTGTAGGCGTGATAGGCGTCCGCCTGGGCCAGGCACTCCAGGGCGCCGAACTCCGGCACCAGCACGCCGAGGTAGCCGCACTCGTGCATGGCCCGCAGGGTGGCGGCGACGCCCTTGGCACCCCGCAGCACCTCCCGGAAGGTCTCCACCGCCAGGGTGTCGTGGCGCACCGCCTCGGCCCGGCCGGCCACCAGCGCGCGGGCGGCCTCGAGGGTGTGCAGGCCGATGCGGCGGCGGGTGCTCTGGGCCTGCAGGAACAGCTGGGCCAGCACCGCCGCCACGTGCGCCGGCTCGGGCTCGGGCGGGTCGAGGACCACCTCGTCGCCGACCGCGGCCACCCCCGGCGCCAGCAGCTGGCTGCGGTAGGGCCCGACGTTGGAGGTGCGCTCGACGAGCAGCCGGCAGCAGCGCAGGGCGCGGTCCACCCGCTTGGCCGCCCGGTAGACCTGGTCCATGAAGATCTCCATGGCCAGCCGCCCCTCCCGCGGGGCGACCCCGAACCGCAGGGCGATCTCCTCCTGCAGCGGGGGCTCGAGGCGCTCGGTGGCGCCGCGCTCGTGCAGCTCGTGGAGCGCGGTCCGGACGGCCAGCAGCAGCGCCCGGGCCTCGTCGAGCTCCTGCGCGGCGGCCGGCGACAGCTCCAGCCAGGCGGCCAGCGCCGCGGGCGCCCGCGCCAGACGGGGCAACACCCGCTCCGCCTGCTCCTCCCCCTGCTGCGTCGGCGCACGCAGCGGCGGCCCCTCCAGGGCGGCCAGCAGGTAGGCCAGCTGCAGGTCGCGCAGGGTCCCCCGCCCTTCCTTGAGGTCGGGCGCCAGCAGGCACACCGTGGCGCCCTTGGTCGAGTGGCGCTCCTCCGCCTCCTGCAGCTTGGCCGCGACGAAGCGGGACCGGTCGCGGGCCATCCACTGCGCGACCTCCGACCGGAGCGCCTCGAACAGGGCCCGGTCGCCCCACACCCGGCGCCCTTCGAGGATCCCGGTCGCCGCGGTCAGGTCGCTCGCCAGGGCGGTCGCGGCGCCCGCCGGCGTCCGCACCGCGTGCCCGACCTGCAGGCCGGCGTCCCACAGGCGCCGCACCAGCGCCTCACCGGGCGAGGCGTCCCAGCTCGGGTCGTCGGGGCGCAGCAGCAACAGGTCGAGGTCGGAGGCCGGGGCGATCTCGCCGCGCCCGTACCCGCCGGTGGCGACGAGCGCGCAGCGCTCCAGCCCCGCGACCTCCGCCAGCGCGATGAGCAGCCGGTCGAGGAGGGCGGTCCGCGCCCGGCACCCGCCCGGGTCGTCGCCGGGCGGACCCGTCGGCGTATCCACCGCGTCGAGGGCGCCGCGCCAGGCTGCGCGCAGCACCTCGGGGCGCCCGTCCCGGGCGGCCGCCTCCAGCGCAGGGGCCTCGGCACCCAACCCGGCGGCGGCCCGGCGCTCGCTCAGACGGCGGCCTCCTCGCGATCGACGAGGATCTCGAGGACCGCGTCCGCGTCCCGCGCCTCGCACAGGAGACGGCGCAGGTGGGGGTCGTTGAGGACCCGCGCGATCCCCGCCAGGGTGCGGATGTGGGCCTGGAAGGTGTTCGGCGGCACCAGCAGCAAGATCACCAGGCGCACCGGCTGCCCGTCGAGGGCGCCCCAGTCGACCCCCTCCCGGTGGATCCCCAGCGCCGCCACCACCTCGTCGAGGCCCTCGCACGTCCCGTGGGGCACGGCGACGCCGGCGCCCAAACCCGTGGTCATGGACTCCTCGCGGCGCAGGACCGCGGCCACCGCGTCGTCGCGGCGCGCCTCGGGCAGCGTGCCGGCCGCGACGAGCAGCTCCACCAGCTCGGCCACCACCCCGTCGCGGGTGGCGCTCGCCAGCGCGGGCTGGATCGCGTCCTCGGTGAGCAGGTCCATCAGGCGCACGCGCACCCTCCGATGCGGTCACTATAGCCGCTGCCGAGAAGTGCGCGACACGGAGCACCTGGCGGGCGGAGCGGCCTAACCTCCACGCGCGCCTGGGCTGCCCTCCTTGTACCGCGTGACGCGTCGCGTGATATGGTTTGGCCCCTTCGGAGGCGCGATGAAGCTCATCGTCGCGGTGATTCGTCCGGAGCGGCTCGAGGCGGTGCAGCAGGAGCTGGCGGCCGCCAAGGTGTTTCGGCTCACCGTCTCGGACGTGCAG
>JAWLGW010001182.1:0-2523 GCA_041690735.1 Planctomycetota bacterium | reverse complement strand
CCCGGGGCTGCCGGAGGGGGAGCTGGGCGCGCCCCTGGGGGCGCCGGGGCTCGCCGCCGGCCCCCGGCGCGCCGTGACCACCGCCCTGGGCGTCGCGCCCGCCGGGGTGGGGCGGGCGATCTCGGCGGCGCTCGGCGAGCGGGCGGTCACGCGCCTGCGCTCGCCCCGGCGCGAGCTGGAGGTCGTCCTGCGCGCCGCCCCCGAGGCGGGCGTCGGCCTGGACGCGCTCACCCGCATGGCGGTGCCGGGCGCCGACGCCGGCGTCGTGCTGGGGGCGATCGCCGACGTCTCGCTGGCGCCGGCGCCGCGGCAGATCCAGCGGCAGGACCGGCAGGCCGTGTCCACGGTCACCGCCACCGTCGCGGAGGGCGAGGAGCTGCGCACCGTCACCCGGCGGGTCGAGGAGGCGCTGCGCGACGTGGCGCTGCCGGGCGGCGTGAGCTGGCGCCTGGGCGCGGACGTCCGCCGCTGGCGCCGCGGCGAGGGCCAGAGCTCCAGCGCCACGCTGCTCGCCCTGGTGCTGGTGCTGATGCTCCTGGCGGGGCTGTTCGAGTCGTACCTCGAGGCGGCGGTGATCGCCGTCACCGTGCCGTTCGCGGTGGTCGGCGTCGCCTGGGCCTTCTGGGCCACCGGCACCCGCCTGGACGACATGGCCTGGATCGGGCTCATGATCCTGATCGGGATCGTCGTCAACCACGGGATCGTGCTGGTGGACCGCGTCCGCCGCCTGCAGACCGATGGCCACGCCTCCCGCGACGCCCTGGCGCTGGCGGGCCGCGACCGGCTGCGGCCGATCGTCATGACCGCCGCCACCACCGTGCTGGGGCTGCTGCCGCTGCTGGGCCAGCACCTGTTCCCCGAGCTGTTCACCGGCGACAGCGGCGCGGAGACCTACGGCCCGATCGGCCTGGCGGTGACCAGCGGCCTGGTGGTCTCCACCGCGCTCACCCTGCTGGTCCTCCCCGCCCTCCTCAGCCTGGCGATCGACCTGCGCGCCTGGTGGTACGGCGGGCAGGCCGAGCCACCGCCCGAGCCGGCGCCCGAGCCCGCGGAGGCCGCATGAGCCTCGCCTCCCTCAGCGTGCGGCGGCCCGTCGCCACCACCATGGCCGCCGCCTGCGCCTTCCTGTTCGGGCTCCTCTCCTTGCGCGACGTGCCGCTCGACCTGCTGCCCGACCTCTCCTACCCGGCGATCACCGTGGAGGTCCCCTTCGCCGGGGCCTCGCCGCAAGAGGTGGAGTCGCTGATCGTCCGCCCGGTCGAGGACGCGGTGGCGGTGACCCAGGGGCTGGTGCAGCTGCGCTCCTCCTGCCAGCCCGGCCTGGCCCGGGTGTCCCTCGCCTTCCGCTGGGGCACCACCATGGACGTGGCGGCCCTCGAGGTGCGCGAGAAGCTGCAGCAGGTCGAGCTCCCCGACGGCGCCGAGGTGCCGCGGGTGCTGCGGTTCGACCCCACCCTCGACCCGATCCTGCGGTTCGCGATCTCCCTCCCGCAGGTGGACGAGCAGGGGCTGATCCGGCTGCGCCGCCTGGCGGACGAGCGGGTGGGGCCCGAGCTGGAGCGGCTGGAGGGCGTCGCCGCGGCGCGGGTGCGGGGCGGCCTCGAAGAGGAGGTGCTGGCCTGGGTCGACCCGCGGGCGGCGGCCCTGGCCGGGGTGTCCCCCCAGCAGATCGCCGACCGCCTGGCCGGCGAGAACGTCAACCTGGCGGGGGGCGTGCTGCGGCAGGGCCGCCTGGAGTATCGGGTCCGCACCCTCAACGAGCTGCGCGACCTCGACGAGCTGCGCGACACGGCGGTGGCCGTGCACGAGGGCGCCCCGGTCGTCCTGTCGCAGGTGGCCGAGGTGGTCCGCGGCGCGGCCGAGCGCGACCTCGTCACCCGCCTCGGCGGCGCCGAGGCGGTCGAGGTGGCGGTGTTCAAGGCCTCGGGCCACAACACGGTGTCGGTGGCCGCCCGGGTGCGCGAGCGCCTGGCGGCGCTCCAGGCGCCGGGGGGGCTGCTCGCCGACGCGCAGGTCGCGATCACCGCCGACCAGTCGGCCTTCATTCGCGACTCCCTGTCGGACCTCGCCGAGACCGCCTGGACGGGCGGCGCGCTGGCGGTGGTGATCCTGCTGCTGTTCCTGCGCGACCTGCGCTCGACGCTCACGATCGCCTTCGCGATCCCCCTCTCGCTGGTGACCACCTTCCTGCTCATGCGGGGGGTGGGGGTGAGCCTCAACATCATGTCCCTGTCGGGGATCGCCCTGGCGATCGGCATGCTGGTCGACAACGCGATCGTGGTGCTGGAGTCGATCGCGCGCCGCCGGGAAGAGGCCCGCGAGCCGGAGCAGCGGAGCGGCGCCGCGGAGGCAGGGCCTGCTCCCGCCGAGGAGGGCGGCGCGACGGCGCGCGCGGAGCTGCGGGATCCACGCGCTCCCTCCTGGGAAGGAGGTCGAGCGCAAGCCGTCGCGGAGCCTCCAAGGGGGGGACTGCGGGGGGGCGGAGCCCCCCCGCAAACCACACTGGCCGCGATCGCCGGCACC
>JAWLGW010001181.1:0-2523 GCA_041690735.1 Planctomycetota bacterium | reverse complement strand
CATCGACAACGACGGCCCCGACGAGTCGGCCTTCGTGGTCGAGGGCGAGGCGCCCCACCTGCCCGACGGCACCATGTTGCACGTGACGCTGGCCGTGAAGGGCAAGTACACCGCCCCGGTCGAGGCCGCCTTCTTCCAGGTGCGGGTCGACGGCAACCGGTTCGCCGCCCGCAAGGCGTTCCCCAAGCAGCGCTTCGCTCCGGAGCTGTACTGGGCGCGGGTGGAGCTGTTCCTCAGCAACCAGCGCAAGGCCATCCGCGACTGGATCCGCCGCGAGCTGGGGGTGGACGCCAGGGCCAAGCTCCTGCTGGCCAAGCAGGACATCGAGGTGGGCACGATCGAGGACCAGCTGGCCTTCGCCCGCACCTCGCTCGTCGAGCTGCGCCGCTTCGTGGCCACCTTCCGCGCCATCCGGGACGCGGTCGAGCCGGCGATCGCCGGCGAGCGCGGGGAGGACTGGACCGAGACCCGGGCCGGCTTCGACGGCAAGCTGATGGCGCTCGGCGACGCGCTGCGCGCCTTCCTCGACCCGTACGTGGTGTGGAGCGAGCAGCAGCTGATCACGACCCTCGACTCGGCGCGCGCCGAGGTCGCCTGGTCCCTGCGCGCCTTCGAGCAGGGCCGCGCGGCGAAGGCGCGCCGGGCCCTGGCGCGCACCGTGACGGTGTTCGACCGGCTGCTGGCGGAGATCGACGCCCGCCTGCCGGCGCGCCCCGAGCCCGAGGAAGAGAGCCCGACCGACGAGGGGTCGCCCGGCGAGGACCCGCAGACGGAGCCGCAGGACGAGCGGCCTTCGAGGCAGTGAGGGAGGTGAGGACGATGCGCTTCGCGTGGTGGACGGGAGCCGGCGTGCTGCTGGCGGCGATGCTCCAGCCGACCTCCTCCTACGGTTGAACGAACATCTACGGCCTTCCGGTGGAATGCCGCATGTCGACCTACACCTGCTCCGGCTCGCCGCCCGTCCCGGGTAAGGAGAAGGAGCGCCCTGCGCCCAAGCAGATCAGCGCCACGGACGTGATCGGCCGCTGGACGCACCACGCCTACCGCATCTCCCACGACGAAAAGACGGTGATCGTCCACCTCGAGGACGGGATCCAGGTCATCCAGGGGGAGAAGCGGGTCCGCTACACCATGAACCTGCGGGCGCACAACCCCCGCGAGTTCCTGTTCAGCCCGGACAGCAAGCAGGTGGTGTTCTGGGCGCCGACCAACGAGGAGCATCCCAACAAGCGGATCGCCCTCATGGACATGACCCGGCTGCCGCCAGGGGACCCGCGCTACTCGATCGTGTACGACCCCGCGCACGGGGTGCAGCCGTTCGGCATGGAGTGGTCTCCCGCGGGTGACGCCCTGTTCGTGATCGAGCGCGTCTCGGAGTCGGGGATCGCCTACACCCAGATCCAGCGGCTCGAGATGCCGTCGGGCGGACGCCCCAAGCTGATCGTGCGCGTGGCGGGGGTGATCGACTTCTTCATGCCGCCGGTGTCCAGGTTCGAGTCGTCGGGCAAGAAGAGCAGGGCGCCCTACCAGATCATCTTCGGCGCCCAGGACGGCCTGTATCTGACCGACCCGCACGGGCGGCGCCAGCGGCGCATCAGCAAGCTGCCGGCCCTGGGGCTGCACAACATCGAGTGGAACCCCATCGAGGACAAGAACCAGGTGGTCCTGTTCTTCCGCTTCCCGGTGCGCGGCCCCGACGGGCGCAAGTTCCAGGGGGTGTATCTGGTCGACCTCGACAAGATGGGCGACCGCCCCGAGGACGAGGACCACTTCATCGAGCAGCTGTACGAGGGGGTGGACATCCACACCCTGTGGTTCTCGCCCAAGGGCACGTACGTCACCTGGTCGAGCAAGAGCACCCTGTGGTTCCGCCGGCCCGAGGCGGCCTACGACGAGGTGGTCGAGCTGGAGGTCCTCGACGACGAGGGACGCCCCCTGCAGATGCGCGGGGTGACCTGGAACGACGACGAGACCCGCCTGGCCTTCACCGCCGAGAACCGGGTCCTGGTGTTCGACGTCGAGCGCCACCTGCGCGAGCAGGAGGAGGCGGCCAAGGCGGCGGCCGCGGGCGAGACGGCCGCCGCGGCCACCGAGGACGAGGAGGAGGAGGAGCTCCCTCCCAACCCGTACCCGATCGCCGAGTTCCCCCGCGGGTTCGCCGCCGAGCCGGTCTGGATGGGTGAGGAGGTGTTCCTGACGGTGGTCGAGGACGTGACCGAGGAGCGGGCGCGGATCCGGCGCACCCCCGGCCTCGGGACGCCGAACATCCCCCTCGACAAGCGCGGTCGACCGGTCGAGGACGACGACGACCGCTCCAGGTCCGGCGGCTCCCGGAGCGGCGGCCGCTAAAATGAGGGGGGCACGCTTCCGAGTCGCGCATCGCGCGGCACCTAGCTGTTAGTAGTTAGCCACTAAACGGCAGGCCACGATCATGAGCGGTCGCTGCGAGGGCGGGTGGTAGCGCGCACAGGTGTCGACGCGACCGCTCATGATCGTGGCTGCCGTTTAATAGGGAGAGACGAG
>JAWLGW010001180.1:0-2524 GCA_041690735.1 Planctomycetota bacterium | reverse complement strand
CAGGCGCAGCTTGCTGCGCCGAGCACGGTGCAGCGTAAGGGCGCGGCGACGGTGTGTCGCGAAGCGACACCCGTCGCAGCAGCGCCCGCAGCGGCCAGCAAGCCTCCAGCCGGGCCGCGAAGCGGCCGGGCTGGAGGCGAAGCCGGCCGCATCAGCGCCGTTGTCAGGGCCTCGTTGCTCGGCGACGGCGTCTTCGCCTAACCTCCCACCATGACCTCCCAGGAGAGCGCCCTCGTCGGGCAACGGATCGGCGGCTACGAGGTCCTGCAGTCGATCGGTCAGGGCGGCATGGGCGCCGTGTTTCGGGTCCGCTCGCCCGCCGGCGAGGAGCTGGCACTCAAGGTGCTCCTCGACGGCAACCTCAAGCGGCGTCGCCGCTTCCTGCGCGAGGCGCAGGTCATGCAGTTCCTCGGCCGCCACCCCCACGTGCTCGGGCTCCGCCACTACGGCGAGGAGGGCGGTCGGCCCTTCCTCATCATGGACCTGATCCGCGGCGGCACCTTCGCCGACCGCCTCCACCGCATGGGGCGCGACGCCTGCCTGCCGGTCCTGGTGCAGGTCGCCCGGGCGCTGCACTTCGCCCACGAGGCGGGTGTGATCCACCGCGACCTCAAGCCGAGCAACGTCCTCATGGACGTGGGGGACCAGCCGGTGGTGGCCGACTTCGGGCTGGCGAAGGACCTGCAGGACCAGGAGGCCCTCACCCGCACCGGCGAGGTCGTGGGCACCGTCAGCTACATGGCCCCCGAGCAGGTCCGCGGCCGCGCCTTCGACCGCCGGACCGACGTGTACGCCCTGGGGGTGATGCTGTACGAGGTGCTCGCCGGGCGGCCGCCCTACGCGGGCGACTCGCCCCTGGCGGTCCTGGCCCAGATCGTGGACGGCTCCCCCGCCCCGCCCAGCAGCGTCGCCCTCGAGCCGGTGCCGCCCGAGCTGGAGGCGGTGTGCCTGCGCGCCATCGCCAAGGACCCCCGCCGGCGCCCCGCCACCGCCGAGGCCTTCGCCCGCGAGCTGGAGCTGGCCCTGGCCGGCGAGCGGCCGGTGATCGCCGGCGCCTCCCCGCGGGCGCTGCGGGCCAGCCTGGCCGGGAACCTCCTCCTCGGCGCCGCCCTCCTCGCCGCGACCGCCGCGCTGCTCGGTCCCCCCGCCGCGCAGGTCGACTTCGACGCCGCCGCCTATCGGGTCGGCACCGGCCGGCCGCTCACGTCCGACCAGCTGGAACACCTCGAGGCCCAGGCCGAAGGCTCCACCTGGGGCCGCTGGCTGCCGTACCTCGCGGCCAGCAGCGCGCTCCTCGCCGACGCCCCCCCGGAGCAGGTCGGGGAGCGGATCGCGGCGCTCCCCGCCGGGTCCGAGCGCGACCTGCTGGCGGTCGACGCCTGGCGAGCCGACGCAGCGACCGAGGACGGCGAGGAGCCCGAGGTGGTGGCGCTGCTGGAGCGCGCCGAGCACGCGCTCCTGCCCTGGCGGACCGAGCCGGCCCACGCGCGCTGGGAGCGGCTGGCCGCGCGCCTCGCCGCCGCCGGCCTGCCCCGCGCCGCCGCGCGCGCCTGGGTGCGCGCGGGCGAGCGGGCGCTGCGCGCCGGAGCGCCCGCCCGCCGCTGCATCGCCGCCCTCGACGGCGCCTTCACCGCCGACCCGTACGTCGCCTGCAGCGAGGGCGCCCCTCTGGCGCCCCTCCTGCTCGAGGCCGCCCACGCGATCCTGGTGCGGCCCGCGGGCGCGCCCCCCGCCACGCTGCACGAGCTGGGACGAGCCCGCCGGCACCTGGCGCGCTACCGCCTCCTCGAGCCGGAGACGCCCCTCCCCCCCGCGGTGCTGGGAGCGCTGGAGGGGCTGGTGGCCGAGGACGACTGGGAGCGGCTGGGGGCCATCCTCCCCGGGCTGCCCGTGTTGGGCCCCTACCGGCACCAGCTGCCCCCCCTGCTGTCGCGCCCCCTGACCCCCGAGGAGCAGGCGGCGCTGGTGTGCGGCGTGCAGGCCACCTTCCCCGGCCGGTGGCAGGAGTTCTTCACCCGCCAGCGGCGCCTGTCCACCACGCGGGACCGCCTCGACTGCCTGGAGGCGGCGCTCCTGTGGCGCCCGGAGCTGCGCCCCCTGTGGTTCGACCTCGGCTGGTGCCTCGAACGGGAGGGACAGCTCGGCCTCGCCCGTCGCGCCCAGGAGGTCATCCACGCCCAGGAGGACGACGCCCACATCACGCACCGCCTCAGCCGGATCCACTACCTCGCCGGCCACCTGACCGCGGCGCGCCGGTACGGGCTGCGGACCCTTGAGCTCGACGAGCAGCGCGAGACCTTCGACCCGTACCACACCTGGCAGCACGCCATGACGCTCGACCGGCTGCTGGAGCACGCCGAGGCCCTGCCGCTGATCGAGCAGGTGCTGGGGCACTCCCGCTTCCAAGACGACGGGCGCGTGTGGGAGGCGAAGGCCCGCGCCTTGCGCGGCCTGGGGCGCGAGCGCGCCGCCGCTCAGGCGGTGGAGCGGGCGCGCCGCGCCAAGCAGTAGCCGCTCCTACTCG
>JAWLGW010001179.1:0-2524 GCA_041690735.1 Planctomycetota bacterium | reverse complement strand
CCGACCGTGGCGGCGGGCGCGGCGACCAGCAGCAGCGGGCGGCGGTAGACCCACCCTTCGGGGCGGTGGAGCGCGAAGAAGCCGACCCCTTGGGCGGCGACGGCCACGAACAGCAAGGTCCCCGTCGCCAGCTCGGTGAGGCCGATCGCGACGCGCAGCTTGGGCGCCAGGGCGGTGAGGCTCGCCATGGCGCCCCACAGGACGAAGTTGGCGGCCAGTCCGGAGAGGAGGAAGCCCCGCTTGACGGCGCGAGGGGGGGCCGCGGCGCCGGGGGCGTCTGCCGGGGGGGCCGGCGGCGGGGTGGCCGGCCGGGGCGGGGAGGGCGAGCCGGCCGGGGTATCGGGGGCGAGGACGAGCGACAGGAGCACCACGCTCGCGGTGAGGGCGGCCGCCCCCAGGCAGGCGGCGGGGAAGGTGGTGAACAGGATCCCCGCGACCAGGAACCCCAGCGCCTTGCCGGCGGTCCAGCCCACGTTGAAGAATCGGATCGCCCGGGCCAGCGCGGCCGGGTCCCGCTCGCAGTCGCCGATCCGCGCCTGGAGGGCCGGCCAGAAGAGGGCGTTCGCCAGGGCGAACAGCCCCATACTCGTGTAGACCGCGGCCGGGATCCCGCCGGGCAGGGGCAGGCGCAGGCGTACGTCGAGCTGGGGCGGCGCGCCCGCGACCGCCGCGTGGTCGAGGTCGATCAGGAGGGTCAGGGCCAGGGCGGTGGCCAGGAACAGGCCACCCCCCATGAGCAGCCCGCGCTTACGGCCGCCGCGGTCGGACACGCCCCCCAGGCCGGCCGCGAGCGCCGCGTACAGCAGGGTGTAGGTGCCGAACACCGCCGCGACCGCGCCGCTGGAGGCGCCCGCGGCGTGGAGCACGTCCGACAGCGCGTACACCGTGAGGTACAGCCCGGCGTCGGTCATGAACGCGGGGACGAAGTCGCGAACGAACGGCGCCGGCAGGCCGAGGATCCGGGCCGTCTGCGTGCCGGTGCCCGTGTCCGTGCCCGACACGTCTTCCGTTACCCGCGACCGGCGCCGCCGGGCCCCTCACCCGACGCGGACCTCGGGCACGTGTCGGGGACGGGCACGGAGGAGGCCCCCCCCACCCTCAGCGCGTGAAGCCGACGACGTAGGCGATCCAGGCGTCCTCGTTGGCGGCGCTGTCGGCGCGCGTGAACTCGCCGTTCCCGTCGCCGTCCTCGTCGGCCCCCTCCCAGTAGGCCTCGGCGGCGGCGAAGCCCGCCTCCCGCAGGACCTCCTTCAGCTCGGCGATCGTCCACAGGCGCCAGTCGTAGGTGAAGGCGTCGCGCAGCTCGCTGCCGTCGGGGAACTGGAAGTGGATCTTGCAGAGGATCTCGTTGGTGATCGCGTCGTAGCGGTCCTGGTCCCACACGTAGGTGAAGCCGTCGTCCTCGTACTCCGTGGCCTCCTCCGAGAGCATCTGCGCGTCCGGGCCGCCGAAGATGTCGAGGACGAACACCCCCTCGTCGCCCAGGTTCTTGCGGACCGCCTCGAAGTAGCGGCGCAGCTCGTCGCGGGTCTTGAAGATGCAGAACGAGAAGTTCTGCGCGGCGACCACGTCCGCCTTGGGCTCGCGGACCTCGCGCACGTCGCCCCGCACCAGGTTCAGGCGCCCCCGCTGCTCGTCGGTGAGGTCCTTGGCGTTGTGGGCGCGCCCCCAGGCCAGCGGCTCAGGGTCCAGGTCGAACCCGTGAGCGGTGTTCTGCGGGTGGCGCGCCACCCAGGTGCAGGAGGTGAAGGCGGTGCCGCAGAAGTCCTCGCGCAGGACGCGGGGGGGGCGGCCGAAGCGCTCCTGGAACACCTGCTCGAAGAACTCGATGTCCGCCTCGGGCTCCTGGACCGACCGCTGGTAGAGGACGTACTTGTCGACGCGCTGGGCCTGCGGCTCCCGGGCCTGCTTCGCCTTCTTGTCCCGGTTCTTCTTCTTCTCCTTCTTCTTGTCCTTGGACTTGGTCTTGGCGCCCATGCGGCTCCTGCCCTGCGCCCCGGGGAGGTTCCTCGCGTCGCCGGGGGCGGCGGCGGCGGGAGGGTGCCTTCTTCTATTCGGTGGGGGCGACACATTCCAGGTACGGAGGAACGAAGAGGAAGGACGAGGAACGAAGAGGGAAGAGGAACGAACAGAGAATATGAACATGAACTGGAAATGAGGAATGAGGTCCCCGACATCGGACGTGGCGTGGGAGCCGGATCGGGACTCGGTCTCGTCTCCGGAAAGACGACGGGGCGAGCCGAGTGGCTCGCCCCGTCGGTGACGTTTCGCTTCGAGCGCTAGAACCAGCGCGGCAGCGCGAGGTCGCGCGGCGTGAACGCCTCGGGCTCGCGGGTGGGGAGGGGCCCGGTCGCAGCCTCGGTGGCCGAGCCGGGGGCCTGGGGCGCGACGGCGGCGTCGGTGGCGCTGCCGGGGGCCTGGGGCGCGACTGCGGCGTCGGTGGCGCTGCCGGGGGCCTGGGGCGCGACGGCGGCGTCGGTGGCGCTGCCGGGCGCCTGAGGCGCGACGGCAGCGTCGGTGGCCG
>JAWLGW010001178.1:0-2524 GCA_041690735.1 Planctomycetota bacterium | reverse complement strand
GAGAGCCGCCTGCGCCGCCTGGCGCTGGCCGCCAGGGCGCGCCCGCGCCGGGTGGTCGCGGGCCTCGTCCTGGCGCTGACCGCGCTCCTCGCCCTGGGCGCGCCCGGCCTGCAGGTCGAGTCGCGGGTGGTGGACGACCTGCCGCCCGAGCACCCGGTCGTGCGGACCCGCGCCGCCGTCGAGGAGCGCATGGGCGGGAACTTTCCCCTCACGCTGCTGATCCACCCGACGCCCCCGGTGGCGCGCCCGACCGAGGATCCGGACCTCCTGGCCCGGGTGGCCGCCTTCCAGCAGGCGCTGCGCGAGCTCCCCGGCGACCCGCCGCTCCTCTCCACCTCCCGCTCCAGCGCCGACGTCCTGGAGCTGGGCTGGCGACAGCTGGGGGGCGTCGGGCTCCCGTCCACCGCCGAGGGCCTGGCGCAGGTCGCGCTGCTCATGGGGGAGCCCCTCGACGAGACGGTGGACGCCCGCGGCCGCTACCTGCGGCTCAGCCTGCGGGTGTACGACCGCGGGACGCGGGCCACCTTCGCGTTCCTGGAGGGCGCCCGGGAGGCGTTCCGCCGCACCGTGGGCGAGCGGGCCCGCCTCGAGGTGCAAGGCTTCACCTACCTCGCCCACCGCACCCACCGCGAGGTCGTGTGGAGCGCCCTGAGCGGCTTCTCGCTCGACTTCTTGATCGTGGCGGCGCTGGTGGCGCTCCTGTTCCGGTCGGCGCGCCTGACGGCCCTGGCGATCGTCCCCAACGTGTTCCCGCTCCTGTGCACCCTCGCCTTCATGGGCCTGGCCGGGATCGACCTGCGCATCTCCTCGGCGGTGGTGTTCTCGGTGGTGTTCGGGATCGCCGTGGACGACACGGTCCACTTCCTCGCCCGCTACCACGAGGAGCGGCGCGGCGGCGCCGCCCCGCGTGACGCCGCCGCGCGCACCGCCGCCACCGCCGGCCGGGCCATGCTGTTCATGGCCTTCGTGCTGGCGAGCGGCTTCGCGATCCTCCTGCTGAGCGCCTTCTCACCCAACCGGGTGCTGGGCCTGCTCATGGGGGTCACCGTCGCCAGCGGACTGGTGGGGGACCTGGTCCTGCTGCCGGCGTTGCTCGCCTGGGGCGACCGGGACGAGGCGGCCGCGTGAGCCTGCTGGACGGCGTCGAGGCGGTCAGCTGGGATGTCGACGGGACCCTGTACGAGATGCCGCGCATGAGGCGCTGCCTGCGGCGCCTGGTCCTGTCCCGAGCCCTGCGCGGACCCTGGGCGGTGGCCCGCGACCTGCGCCGCCTCATGGGCCTGCGCCGGGCCATGGAGGCGGTGCGCGCCAGCGGCGGCGACCTGGCCACGCTCCGCGCCCGCGAGCCGCGCGAGGCGCTGGCTCCCCTCGAGGAGACGCTGTACGGCGAGGCGATCCGCCGCGCCGGCCCTCGCCCCGGTGTGGCCGAGGCGCTCGCCGCGCTGCGGGCCCGCGGGCTGCGGGTGGTGGTCCTCAGCGATCACCCGGCGGACTTCAAGCTGGCCGCCCTGGGCTTCGAGGGCGCCTTCGAGCGCGTGTACGTGGGGGAGGCGCTGGGCTGGCTCAAGCCCTCGCCGCGCCCGTTCGCGGCCGTCGTCGAGGACCTCGGCCTGACGCCTTCCGCCCTGCTGCACGTGGGGGACCGGCCCGACACCGACGGCCGCGGCGCCGCCGCCGCCGGCTGCCGCTCGGTGATCCTTCCCCCGGGACCGCTGGCCTCCGCTCTGCTGCGGTGACATCCTGTGGGAGGCGCGCGCTCCCGCTGAGGGCGCAGGACGTTTTCCAGGGGGCTGGGTGCTCGAGTCGGTCGCCGTGCAGCGCAACGAGGTCTGCCGCCAGGCCCTCGCTCGCGCGCTGGCGCTCGCTCCCCCGCTGGTGCGGCGCAGCCTGCGGCGCCGGATCGCCGCCTACCCCCGCGCCCAGGCGGCGCTGCGGCAGCGCTACCGCGTCACACCCCACACGCCGGTGCGGACCTGGAGTCCCGCGGTGGAGGCGGCGATCGAGCGGTGGGCGGCGGAGCGGGGAGGCGTCCGCTTCGCCTACACCTCGGGCTCGACCGCCCGCCCCAAGAAGATCGCCTTCACCCGGGCGCGCCTGCGGCGAATCAAGCGGGGCTCCTGGGAGGCGGCGGTCCAGGCCGGTGAGGTGCACGGCGTCCGGCGGCCCACCCTGTTCGTGCTGGCCGGGCTGGCCCGGGACGCCTCCCTGTCCACGCTCATGCTCGACGACGGACGGCGGACGCCCTGGCCCGAGGCCCTCGTCATGCCCTCCAAGCTCCTGTGGGAGGAGGCGACCGCCCCCTTGCTGGAGCGCTTCGGCGCCACCGCCTGCCGCCTGTGGCTGCTGGTCCTGTCGGACCCGGGGATCGTGTACAGCACCAACCCCTCCACCCTGGCCGTGTTCCTGGAGCGCCTCTCCAGCGCCTCGGACGAGAGCGCCGCCCTGGTGCGGGCCTTCTGGGAGGCGCCTGCCGCCCTCCCCGCGGCGGCCCGGCAGGCGTGCGCCCGCATCGCCTCGCCCGGCT
>JAWLGW010001177.1:0-2526 GCA_041690735.1 Planctomycetota bacterium | reverse complement strand
TCGACCACCCCCCCTCCCGGCTCGGCCCGCCGGCGCGGGGGGCGGCGCGGGCCCACCGGCGGGGCGGGGGGACGCTCGAGGCGGACGCGCTGGGCGGACACCACCAGCCGCGCGTCGGCGTCGAGCCGTCGCTCTCCGCGGGGGCCGCGGCACACCACCGGCTCGCCCGCCCGCGCTCCGAGGGTGAGGGACTCCACCTCGAACGCCTCGAGGGGCGCGAACAGCGCGGCGAGCGGGCAGGCGTAGGCGGCGAGGCCGGCGCCTCGCAGCGCGTCCAGCCAGCGGGCCGCCTCCGCGGCGTCCGCCGCCCGGGCCAGCGGCTCGGGGGCGTCGCTCGCCAGACGCAGGCGACCCTCGTCCGGCGAGATCCCCAGCACCTCGCCCACCGCGGCGGCCGCCTCGGCGTGCTCGCGCACCCGCCGCGGGGGGGGCAGCAAGGCCACCGCCTGCTCGCCGGCCCCAGCCTCGAGGGCGCCGCGCCGCTCGAGGAGCCGCCCCAGCCAGCCGACCCGCGGCAGCCGCCGCCGGTCGCCGCCGGGCAGCTCTCCTCCGCACGACCCGCAGGAGGGCGCCACCCCCGCGCACGAGGGGTGGTGCGGCGCCTCGCAGGTCGGACAGGGCACGGCGCCGCCGGCGAGGCGGGCGCCGCAGCTGGCGCAGGTGGGGCTCACGGCGGCGATTGTCGCACGCGGCCCCGGGGCCCGCGGGCGAGGCCGGTGAGCTCGCGTCGTCACGGCACGTGCGGCTTGCGGACCACGACCAGGTGGTTGTTCGGCTCCTCGGGCAGGTCCGCCAGGCTGAACAGCAGCGCGACCGGAATGTTGACGAGCGCCACCCCGACCATGAACGGGAGGAGCAGCCAGAACAGGGGCGACCGGCGCGTGTCGGGATGCACCATGCCCTCCACGCGGGCCGCTTGCAGCAGGAAGAACAGGTGGCGGGAGGCGACCGTCGACCAGGCGCCGCCCTGGGCCTCGAGCACCACGACCTCCAACCCGGCGGCCTGCGCGGCGCGCTCCGCCCAGTAGCGGGTGAAGTTCTGGTAGTGGTGCGGCGCGAGGTGCAGGGTCGCGGTCTGCGGGAACAGGAGGACCGCGTGACCGCCCGGTCGCAGGACCCGCGCCACCTCGTCGACCACGTCCAGGGGGCGGAAGACGTGCTCCAGGACCTGCAGGGCGAGGACGCTGTCGAACGAGCCGTCGGCGAAGGGGAGGGCGGAGCCGTCCCCGCACACCCGCGCCGCGCGTGGGGCCCCCCCGGGCGGGAGGTGCGCGGGGTCGATCTCGAGGGTCACCCACCGCTCGAAGCCCACCCCCGCGCGGACGGCGCGGTCGAGGAAGTCCCCGCCGCCCACGTCGAGCACGCGGCCGCGCACGACCTGCGGCAGCAGCTCGAACAGGCGCCTGCAGCGGCGATCCCGCGCCCAATACAGGGCGCTGCGAAGCCAGCCCGCGTTCACGCGCGCAGCATAGCTCAGCGAGGCCCGGGGCGGCCGCTCACTACAGGGGCCCCCGCCGCGGACCCCGCGGCAGGCGGACCACCTCGTCGAACGGGTCGATCGTGATGCGGCCGGTCCGCTGCAGCAGCGACGCGCTGGCCAGGGCCAGGGGCGTGGGGCCGGCGAGGGTCCCCTGGGCGTGGACCACCAGCAGGACGCCGTCCACCTGCAGCGGGCCCAGGCGGAGGGTGAGCGGCGGGCGCGCGCGGAGCAGCGGCAGGGTGTGGCTGCCCGCGATCCCGCGCACGTGCAGCGCGCCCGCCTCCTCGAGGGCGTGGCCGTCCTCCCGCAAGGCGCGGACGGTCGCCTCGTTCACGTCGAGGCGCGGCGTCGGGTCGAGGTAGGCGGCGCCGGTGTCGAGGCGGCAGGGGAGGGCGAGCCGGCCCAGGGTCACCTCGACCGTCGGTAGCCCCAGCACCCGCTGCAGGGGGAGGGCCACCTCGGCGGGGCTCGGCGGCGCCCGCTCGTCGCGCAGGGCCAGGCGCAGCGACCGTTCCTCCCAGTCGATCGTGGTCGCGTAGCACCCCAAGAGGTCGGTGCCCAGGAGCCCCACCTGACGTCCGCGCTCGGGGGCCGCGAAGCCGGAGTAGTCCTGGAGCGAGACGACCGCGTCCAGGAAGAAGCCGCGCCCGAGGTCGATCGCCACGAAGAGCAACAGCAGCGAGAGCCCCGTGATCACCTCCGGCATGACCATCGGCGCGTAGATCATCCCCGTGAACAGCGCCCTGCCCCGGAAGCGCCCGTAGCGGGTCAGCGAGATCGCGGCGAGCGTGCCGAGCACGGTGGCGACGGCGGCGGAGACGAAGGCGATGCGAAGCGTCACCCAGGCCGCGTTCATCAGCGCCTCGTTGCGGAAAAGCTCCCCGTACCAGCGCGTCGAGAACCCGCCCCAGACCGTCACCAGCCGCGATTCGTTGAACGAGTAGATCACGAGCAGCAGGATCGGCAGGTAGAGGAAGGCGAAGCCGAAGGTCAGCGCCGTGACGTTGAAGAACGAGAGGCCGCGTCTCATCGACCGGCCTCCATGC
>JAWLGW010001176.1:0-2526 GCA_041690735.1 Planctomycetota bacterium | reverse complement strand
GCTGGGGGCGATTCGGGTCCGGACGGGGCGATCGGCCATGAGGGGCGCCGCCTCGCGCGGGGCGAGAGGTTAGCAGGCCCGGCCGGGTTTGAAGAGGCCGCCCGCTAGCGGGCGCGACCCAGCGCCGCCTCCGCCGCGGCCAGCCAGGGACCCGGCCGCGCTCGTCGCCTCACTCCCGTGAAGGAGGCAGGCGAGGGCATCGCGGGGCCGTGACCCCAATCTGGGCAGCACCCTCCCCCGAGGGGCGTCGAGGCGGGCTGCCTCGACCGCTAGGGGCCGCCGGCGCCCTCCTCCAGCGCGTCGGTGATCCCCTTCTTGGCCGCGCCCTCGCCCGCGGATCGCCCGCCGCGCGCGGGACCCGCCCCGGCGCGTCCGGCCCCCGCGGCGGCCGCGCCCTCGACGGCGGCCGCGCCCTCGGCGGCGGCCGCGGCCTCGGCCGCCGCGCCCCGCGCCGCCGCGGCCGTGGCGCGCGCGGCGTCGTCGGCGACCTCGGCCGCGGCGTGACCGCCGCCGCGCGACAGGAGCGACTTGGTGAACAGCACCACGTTGTCCACCAGCAGCGCGGCGCCGGTCTGGGCTTTGGCGAGCAGGACCTTGCCCTTCACCGCCAGCAGCGACTTGCCGCCGCCGCGCAGGCCGTGGTGGGGCAGGCGCCGGCCGATCGCCGCGCCCACCCGGCCGAACAGGTTGCCGGCCCCAAAGAAGGTGAGCCCGGTGGCCGCGCCCAATCCCGCGGAGAACGCGACGTGCTGGTGCCAGGGGCGACCGTGCAGGACGTTGGCCAACGCCTCCTCGAGGCCGGTGGCCATGCCGCCGCCGAACGTCCACAGCCCCGCCCGGGCGAGGGTGTGCTTGGCGAAGAACGCCACGCCGCCGGTCCCCGCGAACAGGCCGCCGATCGCGGCGCCCGCGGCGGTGGTGGCCACGACGTCCTTCCAGTTGGGCCGCTCGCCGTTGAGGAGCGAGATCGCCACGCTGGTGCCCGCCCCGAGCACGGCGCCCACCACCGCCCCCACCAGGACGTGGGGGAGCGCGCCCGTGGGGTCGCTGAAGTTGATCGGGTCGTTGCCCACGTAGGCGTAGGGGTTGAGGCCGCCCAGGAAGCCGGCTGGGTCGGGGGTCAGGAACCGCCCGGTGGCGGGGTCGTACTCCCGCAGGCGCATGTGGACCAGGCCGGTCGCCGGGTCGTGCCAGCGGGCGCCGAACCGGTGGGCGAAGGCCTGGGCCTGCGGCCCCTCGGCGGCCAGGGTCTCGCCGAAGGCGCTGTAGCGGTAGCGGGCCACCACCGCGCCGGCGTCGTCGGTGACGAGGCGCACGCTGCCGCGCCGGTCGGTGTGGACGAAGTACGCGCCCTCGGGGCGCACCACCGCCAGCAACTCGTCGGCGCCGTCGCCCCACACGTAGCGGGCCACCAGGGTGCCCTCGCCGTCGAGCTCCGCCACCAGGCGGTCGCCGTCGTGGAGGAAGCGCGTCACCGCCCCGTCGGGGCCCACCCGCAGGGCGCGCCGGCCCAGGGGGTCGTAGCCGTAGCGGACCCGGCCCTCGGGGCCCTCCACCTCGACCAGCCGCCCGCCGGCGTCGTAGCGGAGCCGCCGCTCGCCCGCGGGCCCCCGCTCCAGGACCCGGCGCCCGCTGGCGTCGTGCTCGAACCGGCGCGGCCCCGCGGCGGTCAGCCGCGGGCCCTGGTGGGCGAAGGTCCGCGCGACCCCGGCTCGAGTCGCCTCCGTCAGGTTCCCCTGCGCGTCGTAACCGAACCGCTCGGGCTCGGCGCCCAGGACTTCGGTCAGCTGCCCCGCCGCGTCGTAGCGGTAGGCGCGCGCGCCCTCCGCCTCCTCGACCTGCGTGAGCTCACCCGCGGACCCGTAGGCGAGGGCGCGCTGCTCGAGGCGCTCCTCGCCGCGGCGGGTGTCCACCGCCACGACCTGCCCCTCCGCCCACGCGTAGCGGGTGACCACGCCCCCCGAAGTGCGCGCCTCCACCACGCCCTGGGGGCCGTGGCGCCGCTCCAGGCGCGCGCCGCCCGGGAGCTCGACCGCGGTCAGCCGTCCGGCGGCGTCGCGGGCGAACACCACCTCACCGCCCGGAGCCGTGACCGCGACCCGCCGCCCGCACCGGTCGTAGCGGGTGCGCACCTCGGCGCTGGCGGCGGCGTCGCGGGTGGCGACCCGCCGGCCCAGGGCGTCGTAGGCGAGGGTCAGGCGGGTGACGTCGTTGTGCAGCTCGACCGGGCGGCCCCAGGCGTCGCGGCGCTTCACCTCCCCGGCCGGCTCGGGCGCCGGCGGCAGGGGCGCCGCGGCCCGCGCGCGCCCCCGGGGATCGACCACCCCCGCCAGGGCGCCCGTGGCGTCGCTGCGGAAGGTGGTCACGCCGCCGCCGGCGTCGGTGGCGCCGGTCAGGCGGCCGGCCGCGTCGTAGGCGAGGCCCAGCTGCTGCTGCCCCCGGACGATCGACACCGGCCGGTCGCGCAGGTCGTGGCGCACCTCGACCGTCCCGCTGGGGTCGCTGACTCCCGTGAGCCGCCCCGCC
>JAWLGW010001175.1:0-2531 GCA_041690735.1 Planctomycetota bacterium | reverse complement strand
CCCTCGCAGGTTCGGCAGCGGGCGCGCAGGCGGCAGTCGACCATGATCTGCGCCACCGACAGGCCCACCCGCTCCTCGACCTCCGCCGAGGCGCGGTCGATCACCTCGCGGGGGAGGACCTCGGCGGCTCGCTCCAGGGCGCGCAGCGCCCGGCGGGGCTGGTCTTGCAGGTAGGCAGTGACGCCGGGCTCGATCAGCTCCCGGGCCTGCGCGGCGAAGGCCGCCTCCAGGTCGCGCGCCGCTGCGGCGGCCTGGGCGTTCTTGGGGTTTCGCGCCCGCGCGGCGCGCAGCACCTCGCCGGCGTCGCCGCCGCGCCCGGCGCGGGTGTAGGCCCGCGCCGCGGCCACGTCGGTCTGGTCGCGCAGGGCGGGGTCGGCCTCGCCGGCCTCGAGGTACAGGCGCGCCGCGTCGGCCGGGTCGGCCACCCGCTCGACATCGCGGGCGAGCGCGAGCAAGGCCTGCGCGCGGGCGGCGGGGTCGGTCCGCTCGCGCGCAGCGACCAGCCGATCGCGGCGCGCCGCCTCGGCGGGCGTCGGCCCGTCGCGGTGCACCGCCACAACCTGCTGGCGCGGCACGACCACCCGAGCGGCGTTGCTGCCGCGGCGCACCTCGAGGGTGACTGCGTCGTCGTCCTCGGCGATCAGCTCCCCTCGGGTGCGGCCGCCGTCGCGGGTCTCGACCACCACCTCCTCGGCGGCGGCCGCTCTCTCCAGCGCCGTCGCTCCGATCGTCCCTCCGATCATCGCCCCGGCTACTCGCACCCACAGCGCGGCTCGTCTCATTCGCGTCCTCCCGGCGGAGGCCGCTCGTGCAAGGGCTGTTCCCGCGGCGGCGCGCGCTAACTCCCGCGCCCTCGGAGCGGAGGGACGTAGGTGTAAAGCGAGGCGACCGAGACGGAGCGAGCGTCAACTCGGCTTGGCGGCCAGCCGGGCGAGGGCGATCACCCGCGCGACCACCTCCACCGTCTCGGGGTCGGCGGCCTCGACGAAGGGGAAGCCGAGCGGCTCCTTCGCCTGCTCCTGCAGCAGCTCGTCCACCTTCCAGCGGGGGAGGTAGTCCTTGGGCGGCCCCTCGTGGCACAGGCCGGTGCCCAGCTCGATCACCCACTTGCCGGTGATCGCGAACCGGTCCTCCAGGCGGACCTCGAGCCCCTCACGGGCCGCGAAGGCGGCGACGAGCGCCCGGCGGACCTCCAGGCCGGCGGGCGAGCCGCGGCGGTAGGCGAGCACCAGCTCGCGCCAGGCGGCCTGCGGGTCGCGCCACTTGTCCTTCTGGTACGCCCGCAGGGCCAGCTCGTCGGGCGTGGACAGGGGGTCGGTGAGCTCCTCCAGGGCCCGGATCGCCTCGCTGAGGGGGACCGGGTGCGCCTCGCCCTCGGTGGCGGCGGCGGCGATCCGGACCTGCGGGCGGTCGTCGCGGGCGCGGACCACCACCGGCTTCTCGCCCTCGCGGGCCTGGCGGTGGGCGGCCCGGCGCTGGGCGAGGGTGGCCTTGAAGGCGATCGCCACCTCCTCGAGGCTCACCCGCACCGTCAGGCCCCACTCGGGGAAGGCGCGCTCCAGCTCCCACGGCGGCGCCCCCAGCAGGGTGGTCCCGGTCCAGCCGTTGCGCTCGCCGAAGGGCCCCAGCGTGTCGCGGTAGGCCTCGCGCCCGACGAACCGCGCCAGCGGGTCGTCGCCCTCCGGGCAGCGCACCCGCCGGAACAGCTGCGGAAACGGCGCCGGACGACCGCGGCCGAGGGCCCACTCGCGCCACAGCTCGAGCTCGTCGGCGTCGAGGCGGACCGGGTGGAGGAGGCCCACCGCCGCCTCCTCGGGCAGCTCGAGGGCCTCGCCGAACAGGTCGACGGTCGCGCCGGCCCCGTCGCCTCCGCCAGCGACGGCGAACCCCTGCGGCGCCTCGCCGTCGCGGCGCAGCTCCCAGACCAGGCGGCCGGCGAGGTCGCGCCACAGGGGGTGGTCGCCCAGGAAGATCGCTCGCCACAGGTGCGGCGCCCACGTCCGCCCCTCGACCAGCGCCACCTCCAGGCGCCGGGCGAGCTCCTCCCAGGCGCCCAACAGCTCGCGCTCGGCGCTGTCGATCGCCCGCGCGTCCACCCGGGTGGGCGCCGGCCCGTCCCGCTCGATCGCGCCGTGGGCCCCGATCCGGACCCGGGTCTCGCCCCCCTCCTCGAGGGGCACCCGCGCCCAACCGTCGTCGTGGGCGCCGCCGGTGCGGGCCGTGAGCTCGGCCAGCTCCCCCGGTCCCGCTCCGAGCTCCTGCGCCGAGGCATCGGCGAGGACCTCCATGCGGGTGAGCACCTTGCGCCGCTCGATCGTGCCGGAGAAGGCCGCCAGCAGGCGCAGGCGCGCCACCGGGGGGACCCGCTCCAGGGCGTCCAGGGCCGCCAGGGCCAGCTGCGGCTCGCCCTTGCCGGCGCGGCGGGTCTCGGCGGCGAGCACCTGCGAGACCGTGGCCTGCACCCGCTCGAGGTCGGGGGCCACGGCGACCAGCGCCCGCAGGGCCCCTTCGGCGAGCCGCGCCGAGGTGCG
>JAWLGW010001174.1:0-2541 GCA_041690735.1 Planctomycetota bacterium | reverse complement strand
ACGGGCTTTCTCAACCCCTCAGCGGTTTCCTGGCAAACCCGAGTTCCACGGCCTTGTTTCGTGCCGCAACCGTTCCTGGCCGCCTGCCTGCAGGGCTTTCCCCTCGCAGCGATCGCGCACCCCTCTCGAGGCCGCTGGCTCCCCTGCCGTTATCCACCGACGTGCTGCGCCGCGACGTCCTCGACCTGATCTCCCCGCCGTTTCCCTCGACGCCCCCGCCCCACATGAAGTGGGGCGCAGTGGCCGAGTTCCCCTGCGAGCTCGGGGTCCCTTTCGGCGAGCGCGCACGCCCGCTTCCCGGTTCCCCTGGGCCGAATGACGACGGAGCCGACGCGTTCTGCCAGCTTCACCGACTTCGAAGCGTTCCTCCCGCTGACGAGTCCGTTCGCGCCGGCCAGGACGAACCTTGGCCGGCGGTCGCTGCCCTCTTGGCCTTCCCCCTCTTCAGAGTTCGTCCCGCGAGCCTCGGAGCCTCGGACCCGCCCGACTCGGCTGAGTCGAACGCCGCGCCGCGCGCACGGACCGAAGTCCGCTCGCTCGGAGCGCGCGGCTCTGGGGACCGGCAGCCCCCGGAGCCGGGTGGGACCTCCTCGTCTGCCAAAGCTGACGAGTGAGCCCGCTCGGCGGACCTCGGCCCCCTTCGGGGCCGAGCCGCGCCGCCTCTCGGCGGCGTCTCCTTCTCCCCTGACCTTTCGCCACCGGCCGCGGCCGTCGGCTAGGCCTTCGGAGCTTCGAAGTGCTCGCGAGTCGGCGATCTCCGCAGAGACCGCCCGCCTCTCATGAGGTTCCTTGCCTCGTCGTCGACCTCGAGACCGTGGCTCCGCGCCGGCCCTGGCTCATGGATTCGCCGAGAGGACGACCGCCCGTCTCCGGACGACCGCTGCCCCTCTGCGGGCCGTTGCGCGACGCCTCCCCCGACCGGAGCCGGAGGGCCTCGTCGCCGCCGTTTCGGCGTGTCCGGCGGGAACCGCTCCGCGCCTGACGGGGGAGAGAATACGCACGGCGGCCCCCGGCTCCAAGCGCCTTCCCCGAGCGCGGTCCGGCGCTCGGTGTGGACGACCCGCGGGCGGCGCTCCACATCCGACGCTACTCGTTCCCGCCTCACGGGCCGCCGGTGGAGAGGGTGTTGAGAGCCGTCCGATCCCGCCTGACCAACTTTTTCAATATTTTTGCTCGCCGGCCTCTCGGGGGACCGCGGCGTCCCGCCCGCCCCGCCGCCCAGGCGCGCCCCCTGCCGCGCAACTGGCCTGTCCTGTGGGACTTGCCGCCAACGGCGCCGCGGCCGCCCCACGCGGCGCGCCGTAACCGCTAGGCCACCTAGTAAGTGCGCGACAGGCCCCCTGGAAAACCGCCCCTCCCGCGGGGCTGGTAGACTCCCCGCCCATGATCAGCACCAGCGACTTCAAGCGCGGCCTGTGGATCGACCTCGAGGGCGAGCCCTGGCAGATCCTCGACGTCACCCGGCAGACGCCCTCGGCGCGCGGCGCCGCCATGATCGTCAAGGTCAAGCTCAAGAACCCCAAGACCGGGTTCGTGCAGGAGCAGAGCTTCCGCGGCGGCGACAAGGTGGGCGTCCCCCACGTCGACCAGCGCCCGGTTCAGTACCTGTATCGGGACGGGGAGGGCTTCCACTTCATGGATCAGGAGAGCTACGAGCAGTTCTTCCTGAGCGAGGAGGACCTGGGCGACCTGGCGGGGTACCTGACCGAGAACCTGGAGCTGTCGGCGCTGCGGCACGAGGAGAAGGTGATCGGCGTGGAGCTGCCGGCCCACGTCGACCTCCTGGTCACCGAGACCGCGCCCCCGATCAAGACCGCCGGCTCGGGCAGCACCACCAAGCCGGCCACCCTCGAGACCGGGCTGGTGATCCAGGTGCCGCCCTACCTCGAGAGCGGGGAGCGGGTGCGGGTCGACACCCGCGACGGCCGCTTCGTGCAGCGGCTGAAGTAGCCGGACTCGCAGGCGCCCTCTAGATCGCGCCGACGGCGCCCCTCCCGTACACTCGGGGCTCCATGAGCGATGCCCAGCTGACCGCCGCCTTCTTCGCCGCCCTCGCCGCCACCGTGATCGCGCTCGCGGTCTCGATCGCGCTGGCGCACAAGCACCGCCGCACGGCCCACGTGCAGGCGGTGGGGGTCATGCTCGGCTTCCTGGTGCTGACCCTGGTCGCCGCCGAGGCGCTGGGGCGCCGGTTCACCTTCGTGCAGCAGGCCTACGACCTCCACATGCCCTTCGCCTACGCCGCCGCCGGCCTGCTGGTCCTGCCGCTGGTGACCGGCGCCCTGCACTGGAAGGGGAAGGTGACCCGCCGGGCGCACGTGGTGACGGTCGGGGTGTGGCTGCTGGCGGTGCTGGCCGCCCTCGGCACCGGCGTTTGGATGTTCAGCGGGGCGACGCCCAAGGCCGGCGCGCTGGGCGCGGCCGCCACCGTGGGGGACTCCGGGGCGCCGTGAACGACCGCCCGGCCGACCTCCCGCAAGGCGAGAGCGACGACCTGCACGAGCTGTTCCGGCAGGAGGCGGAGGGGATCGCCGATCGCCT
>JAWLGW010001173.1:0-2544 GCA_041690735.1 Planctomycetota bacterium | reverse complement strand
GAGCCCGGATTGCCGCCGCCACAGCGTAGCGACAAGGCCTATAGGGATTTCCTCCGCGACCTGAATCAGGATGAGCCGGCTATGGGGGCATACGCCGACCTCGCCGAAGCACACGTCACTGACGCACATCACATCATTCAGAACGCTTCGGTTCGACGGCTGCCCGGGTACTCCCGGGACGCTGCGCCGGCTATCCACTTGGCGGGACCGAGCACCCGACGGGGCTCACCTCACTACCGCGCCACTCGGGTCCAGGATCTACCCGGCGGCGGCACCTACGGCGCGGAACGGCGGATCGCCTATCGGGCCCTCAGGCGTGCGGGGCTTTCTATCGAGCAAGCGAGACGCGCCATCGGGCTCGCAGACGAGTACTTCGGTATGCTTGGCGTTAGTCGTTCGACGCGACTGCCGCGACCAGGAAACCGCCCTCGATGATCCCAAAGTCACTGGAGCCGGCCGTGCCGGAGATCAAGCGAGTCGTGGGAGACCTCGTCGCGCGCAGATACCAAGAGCTCGAGGTCGATGGCCGAGCGGGACGAGTTACGGCTGACGAGCTGCGCGAGGCCGTGGACCGCTATGGCCGGACGCTGCGGGAGCCAGGGGATGAGGAACTCGCGCAAAGCGTCCACGCCTATCCGCTAGACGCGTCCCGCGTTGACTTCGCCGTCGACGTCGACCTTTGGACCGTTGAGGAAGGGCAGTCAGACCTGACTCTTCAGCTCCTCGTCTCCATTCGAGACCGGTCGGCGGAAGTTGCAATCTCGGACCTCCGTGTCCTCTAGCCTGGAGTCGCCTCGCAAGCCCAGAAGACCGGGAGTAGGCGGCCGCAGAAGACATTCGAGGGCATCTCTGACTCGGCGGTCGTCGCTGGCGCGGACTGCCCATACCAGACATCGTCGCAGGCTTGGCTCCAGAGCCGGCGCGCTAAGCAGCCGAGCAGCGGCAGCAGCGGCGCGAGCACTTGGATCGGTAGACGCATCCGCCAGCTGTCCCTTCGCCCGGTCGACGCTCTCCAGAGTCGGGGGACCGGGATCGTCGCACCAGGCGCGAAGAGCGCGATAGAGCGCGCGCGTAGGTGGAGAGAGGTCGGGCACCGCAGAGAGCGCAGCCACAGCAGCCCGCACTGCGATTGAGCGCCCGAATCGACACAGGATCTCAACGCGGGCAAGTTCTGGCCGTTCTCCTCCCACCGCGAGGATCGCTCCGATATGCCCGCAATACGCGGCCAGTTCGAGGTGCGACCGGCTGATGGCCCCGACTCGCACTTGCTCCAGGAGGTAGACGGCCTCGTCTTCGGCCGCATCGCTCTGCTTCCAGCGGCGCGCGAGTTCGCGGAGCTTGCTGTCACTCACGGGCGCTGATTCCGTCGATAGGAGCCAAACAGCGCCGCTGCCACCGCGCCTGACACGACACTGGTCCGGGTGGCGTTCAGCGCGGATCTATCGGTCCACGGAGACACAGTGGTCAGGGCCGTGAAGTTGGACAGCTCAAGTGTACGCAGTCCAGCGGGATCGCCGTCGATCAGGAAGGCACGAGTGATCACGCCGCTCATACAGGAGATCCTACTCCTCTGTACTCCTCTGCGCCCGGCTCGGTACGAAGCCGGAGGACATGCGCCCTTCGGAGAGCACGAAAGAAGGATCGCGGGGTGTCGGCGCATGCGTGCGATTCGAGGCTTCCCAAGGAGCCCAGACGTTCGCGGCGACGGTCCAGCCCTTGGACAGAGGGGCGAGGCCGGTCGGCCCGTCGCGTGTTGGGCAAGTGTGCCGCTCCAAATCAGAGCTAACGTCACTACCCGCTAGTCGCGACCTAATAAGCCGGCGGTTTCCGGGCGGTCACGTTCCTCGACGGACTGGCCGACCGACCCGCCCCGTGCGCCACTCTGGGCGGGGCGAAGATCAGCATGCGCATTTCGGTTGAACTCCGGGCGCGCCGGCGTAGCGTCGAGGTATGACGACTTCGCCAAACCTCGTCGACATGAAGTGCGCCTGCCGCCGCCTGCTCGGCCGGCTGCGCAGCACGGCGTCTGCTCACGACTCCATGCCTGTGATCGAGCTGCAGTGCCCCGACAGCCGCTGCCGCCGCCTGAACACCTATCGCCATGACGGCACCCGCGTCTCCAGCGAGCCGCGTCCGCGTCGTGCGGACGCCGCTGGTGGGCGCAGTGGACGCGAGCCCCAGGAGCGGCTGGACCGCCGGGAGGGCCTATCTCGGCAGCATGGTGCTGCCTCTGGAGGTGGGACCCATGACGGTCCTGAGCATTGGTGATTTCGCGCGGCGTGAGCGTGTCGATCTCGAGGACGTCCTCGATTGGCTGTCGAGTGGGCTGCCGGCCCTCGAGGGCCCCGGCGGTGTCCTGGGTATCGACGTCCGCGAGGCTCGGCGCTGGATGGCCGAGCATCTCGACGAGGACGAGGACGACGAGGAAGACGAAGGCGACTACGAGGAGGAAGACGAAGAGGACTTCGACGAGGACGAGGAGTGATCCGCCTCGCCTCCGTATCTGAATCCTCCTCGGCGCCCTGCAGCGACGCCCGCGTGGCG
>JAWLGW010001172.1:0-2546 GCA_041690735.1 Planctomycetota bacterium | reverse complement strand
GCCAAGGCGATCGAGGCCCGCTACCCCGACGCCGCCGCCCTGGAGGGGGACCTGCGGGCGGTCGCCCGGGGGGAGCGACCCGTGGCCGCGCGGGGGTCCTGGCGCCGGCGGCTGGCCGCGGCGGTCGGCGGCGCGGGAGGGCTGGCGGCGGCGGGGGCGCTGGCGGCGGCGCTGCTGGCGGGGCCGCCGGCCGGGGTGGCGGACGGGGTGGCGGACGGGGTGGCGGACGGGGCGCCGCGCTCCGCGAGCGACGCCGCGGGGGAGTCGAGCGAGGCGGACCCAACCCGCGTCGAGGAGCCGCCGCGGCCCGAGCCCGAGCTGAGCCCCGAGGCGCTGGCGCTGCTGGAGGGCCCCGCCCGGACCCGCGCCTGCGCCGCCTGGCTGCGCGCGCACGGGGCGGACGGCGGCGAGGCGGTCGAGGCGGTCCGCGCCCTGTACGTGGCCGCCAAGCTGGCGGCGGGGCCGCGGCTGCTGGGCGAGGCGGGGGGCCGCTCCGGCCTGGCCTGGGCGGGGGACGACCGGCCCCTGGTGGCGCGCCTGATCCACGAGGACGAGCGGGCCGAGCTGGTCACCTGGGACCTGGCGAGGTCCTCCCGGCCGACCGTGCTCCAGGCGCTCCCCTACCTGAGGCTCCACCCCCGCGGCCTGGTGGAGCGGGGCCGGAGCGGGGCGACGGCGGTGTTCGCGGCCAGCGACCAGGGGCGGTTCCTGGTGGCCCCGGCGGCCGGGGCGCCGCGGCTGCTGATCGCCTCGGCCCCGGCGCCCTGGATCGCCGGCGCCGCCCGCTCGCCCGACGGGCGGTGGGTGGCGGTCGGCTACGACGAGCCGAGCCCCTTGGCGGGGACGGTCGAGGGGTAGGCCTGGGTGGCGCGGCGCCCCCCCTTGGTGGCGGCGCCGGCCCCGGTGGCCACCGCCAGGGCGGGGGACCGGGTGGGCGAGGTGGTGTTCGTGGACGCGCGCACCCTGCTGGTGCACGCCTACCCCGAGGAGCGGCGCCTGCGCCGGTGGACCCTCGAGGGGGACCGGCTCACCGAGGACGGGCAGGCCTACGCCGTCCCGGGGGAGGTCGCCTGCCTGGCCCTCCACCCGGGCGGGCGGTGGGCGGCGGTCGCCACCACCATGACCTGGTCCTTGCGGCTGATCGACCTCGTGACGGGCGAAGAGGTCAGCCAGCTCGTGGACCGGGCCCTCACCGACAGCGGCCCCCTCAACGACACCGACGGCTTCTTGCGCGCCGACAACCAGCCGGCCCACGCCAGCCGGCCGCGGGCGCTCGCCTTCTCGCCCGACGGGGGCACCCTGTACAGCGTGGCCGGCAAGGACGAGTTCCCGAGCGAGCTGCGGGTGTGGCGCACCGGCCCCGACCCGGCCTCGCACGGGCAGTGGCTCGACACCCTCGGCCGCCCGATGGGGGCGCCGCAGTTCCAGCACGCGGCGTTGTCGCCCGACGGGCGGTGGCTGCTCACCCTCTCGGTGCTGGGCGCCAACCTCTCCCAGGGGCCGGGGGTGCTCGAGGCGTGGGACGTGGGGAGCGAGCCGCCGCCCGAGGAGGCGCGGGGTTACCCGTCGCCGCGGAACACGCGCTCGCCCGGGCGCAGGTAGCCCAGGCGCCCGCGCAGGGCGCGCTCGAGGCTCCAGGGGTCGTCGTGGAGCGCCTGGGCGTCGCCCCGCAGGGTGGCGATCGATCCGCGCAGGGCCTCGACCTCGGCCTGCTGCCGCTCGAGCTGAGCGCGCAGGGCCCGGGTCTTGAGCTTGCTCGGGTACAGGATCAGGGCCCCGTAGGTGGCGGCGGCGGTGGTCAGGAGCGCCGCGAGGTAGGCCGCCTCGCGCAGGGCGCCCCGGCGGCGGGTGCGGGCGGCCTGACGGCGGCGGGTGTCGCTGCGGGGGGTGGGTCCGGACACTGCGGCTCCTCTGAGCACCCTTTCGGCTGGCCGGAGCGCGGGCTTGAGGCTCGCTCGTGTGGGTGGCATTTGCAGGGGTGCGGGGGATACTGCGGCGGCGAAGGAGGCGGCATGCCCAAGAAGGCGCTCCTGACGGGGGTCACCGGCCAGGACGGCTCGTACCTGAGCGAGCTGTTGCTGTCGAAGGGCTACGAGGTGCACGGGATCGTGCGGCGGGCCTCGCTGTTCAACACCGACCGGATCGACCACCTGTACAAGGACCCGCACGACCCGAAGGCGCGGCTATTCCTGCACTACGGGGACCTGACCGACGGGTCGGGCCTGCGGCAGGTGCTCGAGAAGGTGAAGCCCGACGAGGTCTACAACCTCGGCGCCCAGTCCCACGTGAAGGTCTCGTTCGAGCAGCCGACCTACACCGCCAACGTGGTCGCGGTGGGGACGCTGCGGCTGCTGGAGGCGGTGCGCGACTTCAGGGACCGCACCGGGCAGCAGATCCGCTTCTATCAGGCCGGCTCCTCGGAAATGTACGGGAGCATGCGCGCGCCCCAGAGCGAGACCACGCCCTTCCACCCCCGCAGCCCCTACGCCGCGAGCAAGGTGGCGGCCCACCACTTCGGCGTCAACTATCGCGAGGGGTATGGGATA
>JAWLGW010001171.1:0-2550 GCA_041690735.1 Planctomycetota bacterium | reverse complement strand
GGCGCTCGCCCGCGCCCCCCCCCACGCCCCGGCCGAGAACAGGCGCGCGCGCCGCCTCCGGCCTATCCTCTCCCGACGCTCCCGTTTCACGTGAAACACTCCCGCCCCACAGCCCGCACCCCGAAGTGGCGCCCACCCCGCCCATGTCCCCCACCGGCTCGCGCTCCTGGCCTCTCTCCTCCTCGCGCTGGGCGGCCCCGTACTCCGCGGTGCCGTGCTGGGCGGCGCCGTGCTCAGCGGTGCCGTGCTGGGCGGTGCCGTGCTGGTCGGCTGCGGTCCCTCCGGCGACCCGCCCGCATCCTCGCCGCCGGCCCCGGCCCCCGTCACCGCGCCCTCCGACCCGTCTCCCTCCACGCCCCCCGCCCCGGCAACGGACGTGGACCTCCGGGCCCTCGTCCTCGACGCCGACCGCCGCCGCGTCAGCGAGGCCCTCCGCGCGGCGCTCCTCCACCCCGACCCCGCCACCCGCCGCGCCGCCGTCCAGGCCCTGGCCCGCGTCCATGCCCCCCGCGAGGCCCCCCTCCTGGTCCGCGCCCTCCGCGACACCGACCCGGACGTCCGCCGCTGGGCCGCCCTCGGCCTCGGCGCGCTGGAGCGCGACGCCCCCGAGCCCGCCGCCCGAGCCTTGGCCGCCGCCCTGGCCAGCGAGCCCGACCCCGCCGTCCGCGCCCAGCTGATTCGGGACCTGGCCCGCCTCCCTGGCGACGCCGCCCTCGCCGCCCTCGACCCGACCCTGCGCTCGGGAGACCCCGCGGAGCGGGCCGGCGCCTGCGCCGCCGCGGGCGAGCTCGCCGTCTCGGGTCGCTCCCTCCCCAGCCCCGTTCGCGCCCGCCTGGCGGCCCTCCTCGGCCCCGGCGAGCCCCCCGAGGTCCAGCTCGCCTGCGCCTTCGCCCTGGCTCGCCTCCCCGCCCCCGTCGATCCCGACTCCCGCGCCGAGCTCGTCGCGCTGACCCTGGCCAGCGCCGCTCCGGACCCGGAGGTGCGCGCCTTCGCCTACCGTGCCCTCGGTCGCCAGCCCGCCGTCGCCCTCGACGCCCTGCTCCACGGCACCCGAGACGACGACTGGCGGGTCGCCGTGCAGGCCTATCGCGCCCTCGCCGCCCGGGCCGCCGCCGTGGACACCGGAACCGTGGGGATTCGCGCCTATGCCACCGCCCTCCAGGAGGCCTACGACCGCGCCCTGGCCGAGGGCGACGTCGCGCCTGGCGGCCCCCTCCACATCCTCCTGACCGCGCTCGACGCCGCCGCGCCCATCGCCCGCAGCGCCCCCCTCCAGGAGCTGGCCGTCCGACTCCACCGCCAGCTCGGCGACCTGCCGGCCGACACCCCCGCCGGCCGCGACCGGGGCTTGGCCCACTGCGCGGCGGCCGAGCTGGTGGACCGCGGCCGCGGCTGGCCCTCCCGCGTCGACACCTGCGGGCTCGAGCAGGTCCTGCCGCCGGAGCGTCGGGTTCGCGCTGCGGCCATCCTCGCCGACCTCGACGGGGCCGAGTCGGCCCGCGTCGCCCTGCTCGGCCGCCTGGCGCGCGACCCCGCGCCGGTCGTCCGCCAGGCCGCGCTGACCGCCGCCGGGCGCATCTGGCATCCGGACGCCACCGGGCTCGTGCTCCGGGCCCTCCGCGAGACCGACCCGGGCGTGCTCGCCGCCGCCGCCGAGGCGCTGGCGGGGATCGCTCGACGCGCCCCCACCGAGACCGAGGTGCCGCCTCCCCTCGACGCAGGGGCCGCCCTCACCGCCCTCCGCGCGGCCGGCGCGAACCTCGCCGACGGCGAGCTCGAGACCCTGATCACCTGGCTCACGGCGGTGGAGGCGGTCGACGCCCGCCCGCTCGCGCCTCGGGTGCAGGAGCTCGCGCTCCACCCGAGCCAGGCCGTGCGCGATCGCGCGCGCGCCGTGCTAGCCGGCTGGCAGGCCCCCTTGCCAGCGGACCCGGCCCCCGAGCCCCCGAGCGCCATCTCGGCCGAGGCCCTGCTGTCGCCCGAGGCGCGCCCGCGGGTCGTCCTCCACACCGACCGGGGCGACCTCGTCCTCGCCCTCCGCCCCGACGTGGCGCCTGTGACGGTCGTCCGCTTCCTCGAGCTGGCCCGCGCGGGCACGTACAACGGGCTCACGTTCCATCGGGTGGTGCCCGGCTTCGTGGTGCAGGGCGGCGACCCGCGGGGCGACGGCTACGGAGGGCCGGGCTTCTGGCAGCGCTGCGAGGACAGCCGCCTGCCCTACGCCCGGGGCACCGTGGGGATGGCCCTCGCCGGCCGGGACACCGGCGGCAGCCAGTTCTTCGTGACTCATGCGGCGCAGCCCCACCTCGAGGGGCGCTACACCGCCTTCGGGCAGGTGGTGGAGGGGCTCGACGTGCTCGATCGTCTCCAGGTGGGCGATCGCATCCGCCGCGCCGAGGTCCTCTGAGTGTTTGGAGGGGCTTTTCAAGCCCCTCCCCCCATGGGGCAAAGCCCCATGGGGCCCCCCACCCGAGTCCGAACCCTTCGGTGCTCCGCACCTACGGGTTCGACCCTTCGCTTACGCGAAGGGGCCCGTCGACCGACGGCGGC
>JAWLGW010001170.1:0-2551 GCA_041690735.1 Planctomycetota bacterium | reverse complement strand
CGCCGCCCCACCTGGCGCCCGGGTGACCTGCCGGTCGAGGTGACCGACCACCTGCCGGGGGTCCGCAACCAGATCCTGGAGCGCTACCTGCAGGAGATCCGCCGGGCCCGCCGCACGATCTTCATCGAGAACCCCTACGTCCTCGACGACCGGATCCGCTCGGCGCTGGCCCGGGCGGCCGCCCGCGGCGTGCGCACCGTGGTGATCCTCCCCGACCACCGGCACAACGACGAGGAGATCCTGGTGGACGCCTTCAAGTTCGTGCAGAACGACATGATCCAAACCGGCGTCGAGCTGTACTTCTATCAGGGGCGCATGAGCCACGGGAAGGTGGCCGTGTTCGACGGCGAGGTCGCCACGATCGGCAGCAGCAACCTTGACGGGCAGTCGCTACGCCACAACGCCGAGATCAACGTGTGGGTCCCCGACCCGACCTTCGCGAAGGAGGTGGAGCGGCGGGTGTTCGAGGTCGACCTGCGGCGCAGCACCCGGGCCAAGAAGATCCGCCTGGGCTGGCGCCAGAAGATGCGCTCGGGGGCGCTGCACATGATCCGCGACTTCCTGTGAGGCGGGCCAAACGAAGGAGCCCTTCGGGGGACTCCGAAGGGCTCCTTCGATTTCGGGCGGACAGGATTTGAACCTGCGGCTTCGTGCACCCAAAGCACGCGCGCTTCCAGACTGCGCCACCGCCCGTGAGTGGGGTCGATCTTAGCCTGCGCAGGCCCATCTCGTCTCCCTGACCGATCGAACGACGACGGCCGCGCGAAGCTCGCGCGGCCGTCGCCGGTCCAACAGGACGTCCGAAGGAGTGTTAGCGGCCGATGCCGCGGGAGCGGCTGCGGCTCCGCACCGAGATCGTGACCCAGCCCGTGGCCTGGTTGCCGGCGCGGTCGGTCGCCCGCAGCTGGACCCGGAAGGTGCCCGACTCGCGGACGTAGCCGCGGATCCGGTTGTAGTAGACGCTGAGCCCGGCCGGCAGCCGGCCCTGGATCAGCTCGATCGCGGCGTAGCCGGTCCCGTCCCCCTTCTCGACGTTGATCCGGGTGTCGATCCACTGGCCGAGCGAGGGGGAGAGCCAGGTCGTGGTGATCTCGAGCTGGTTGAGGGGCACCGGGCGCGGGCCGTAGGTGGGCGGGGTGTCGGTTTGGGCGATCTCGAAGGTGAGGAAGGCGTCGGCGATCTGGCCCGCGCCGTCGAGGGCTCGCACTCGGATCCCGGTGAAGCTCCCCGCCGCCTGCGGCGTGCCGCTAAGGGTGCCGTTGGAGGACAGGTTCACGCCGCGCGGCAGCTGGCCCCAGACGAGGCGGAAGCTGATCCCGCCCGAGCCGCCGGTGGTGGAGAGCTTGGCCGACAGGGGGTCGCCGACCTCACCGGTGATCGTCCCGGGGGAGGCGAGCTCGAGCTTGGGGGTCTTGAAGGCCAGGTCGGCGGCCTCCTTGAACGCGTTCGCCGCCCCGGTGTCGGGGAAGTCGATGGACGAGTACCAGGCCGACCAGCTGCGCTGCAGGGTGACGATCGTGCCGCCGAACTGCCGGACCTTGGCCTGGATCTCGGGCTCGGTCACGCTGAGCGGGATCAGGTAAGTGATCCGCACCCCCAGGGCCGCGCCGATCTGGGTGCGGATCGACCCGTAGCCGACGCTGTAGGTGCCCTCCGTGGTGGTGATCGTTCCCCTCACGGAGATGATGTAGGTGCCGCCGTCGCGGAACCGGTCGGGGATGCGGTAGCTGAAGCGGGGGTCCGACGTCACGACGTCGGGGACGCCGCCCACGATCGAGGGGCCGACCACCCCCACGTGGACCTGCAGCTCCGCCCGCCAGCCCTGGGGCAAGAAGGAGGCCTCGATCCGTCCGGTCAGGTTGCCGGTCGCGTCGCTGTACTGCAGGTCGCGGAGCCGGTTCCTGAGGTCGTCGACCTGCGCCGAGGCCGCCGGAGCGCTCCCCGTCACCATCACCAAAGCCGTCACCAGCTGCGCCGCGCGTAGAGCCTTCATGGGACCTCCCTCTTTGGCGCCGCGAGCGCCGTGTCCTTCCGCTCGGCTCCTGAGCACGGCAGGGACCGCGCGTAAGTAGTTCGGGAGTAAGGACTTAATCCAGCGCTGGCGCCGCAGGGACACGCCGATCAGCTTTTCGGCTTTGTTTTCATTTCAATGCGTAACTCTATGACTCGTATGGACACTCTGATGACAGAGAGGACCTCCGGCCGGCGGCTGGAGGTCCTCTCTGTGGGGTCGGGGAAAGCGAGGCTGCGGCTCAGGGGCCGGTTGGGCGGGTGCTCGTCGCCGGGGACGCCGTGACGGCGCCGCCTGGCCGTCGCACCGCGCGGCGGCGACCGCGGGGAGGCTGCCGGGGCGGCTGCGGACCGATCGGTCCTTCGCCCGGCAGCACGGGGCGCGTCACCTGCGGTCGATCCGCTCCGGTCAGCGCCTCGAGGAACGCCACCAGGTCCGCCTTCTCCTGCGCGGTCAGGCCTAGGGGTCGGATCTCGGGGTCGCGGCCCCGCACCGTGACGCCGCCCCGGTCGTACAGGTCGACCACCTCCGCCAGGGTGG
>JAWLGW010001169.1:0-2556 GCA_041690735.1 Planctomycetota bacterium | reverse complement strand
TGCGTCCCGCAGGACCGGATCGGCGCCCGGGTCGGCGCTGGTGAGCGGGGCCACCGCGGCGCGGGCCGCCTCGACCTCGCCCAGCGCCAGGCTCGCCCAGGCCAAGGTCTCGCGCTCGCGAGCGCGGAGCGGCCGGACCGCGGCGACCGCCTGCAGGTCGCGCTGCGCCGAGTTGGCGCGCGGGCGGTCGTCCAGTCCGGCCCGGGCGGTGGCGAGGGCCCGCCACCCCCGCAGCTCGGTGACGCGCACCCCGTGGCCCACAGCCCGCGTGAGCGCCTCCACCGCCTCCTGGGCGGAGCCGGACCGAGCCCCGGCGGCGATCCGCGCCGCGCGCAGCGCGCTCCGCAGCAAGGCTGCCTCGCCCTCGCCCAGCGGCTCCAGCCGCCTCGAGGCGACCGCGGCGTCCTGGTCCTTGCCGGCCGCCAGCGCCGTGGCCCCCTCCAGGAACGCCACCCGCGCGGCGGCGGCTGTGAGCTCCACCGGCGGACGCCCCCTCCCCTCGGTCCCCTCGAGGAGTTGGTCGACCTCGGCCCGCCAGCGGGCGAGCGGCAGCTGCCGCGGGTCGAGGGGGCCGTCCTGTTTCAGCGCGCGCTCCGCGTCGCGCGCGAGCGCCGCAGCCCGCTCCCGGCGCTCCTCCTGCGACATCGCCGTGCGGGCCGCGCCGAACGCCGCCAGGGCGAGGGGCGTCGCCAGCGCCGCGGCTCCGGCCAGCAGGGCCCAGCGGCGCAGCCGCCACCGCGCGGACCTGGTCGGCTGCAGGCACGCGCCGCGCAGCGCCCGCGCCAGGGCGAGCGCGTCGGGGTAGCGCGCCCTCGGATCCTTGGCCATCGCCCGGCGACACACCGCCTCCACAGCGGGCGGGATCTCCGGTCGGTCGAGAGAGGGCCACCGCGGCTCACGGCTGACGACCGCGTCCAGGACCTCGAACAGGGAGCCCGCGAAGGGCGCCCGCCCGGCGAGCATGGCGAACAGCAGCGCGCCCAGCCCGTACACGTCGGTCGCCGCGGTCAGGCCGCCCGCCTCGCCCCGCGCCTGCTCGGGGCTCATGTAGGCGGGCGTGCCGAGCAGCGCGCCGGTGCGGGTCAGCCGCTCGGGCCCGTCGTCGCGCGCCAGGCCGAAGTCGAGGAGCACCGGCCGGCCGTCGGGGCGGAGGATCACGTTGTGGGGCTTGAGGTCGCGGTGCAGCACGCCCGCGGCGTGGACCGCCGCCACCGCCTCGGCCAGGTCCGCGGCCACCTCGGCGGCGCGGGCGTGCGCCAGCGGTCCTCGCGACAGCGCGGCCGCCAGGCTCTCTCCCTCCACGAGCTCCGTCACGAGGTACGGGCCCTCGGGCGCCCGGTCGAGCCGGTGCACCGACACGACCCCCGGGTGGCGGACCCGCGCCAGGACCTGCGCCTCGCGGGCGAAGCGCGCCAGGTGCTCGGGCTCGCTGGCGTCGAGGATCAGCTTGAGCGCCAGCTCCCGGCCGGTGTCGGGCTCGCGGACGGCGTACACCACCCCCATGCCGCCCCGGCCGAGCTCACGGATCACCTCGTACGGGCCGACGCGCCGCATGCCTCCACCCTACGCAGGGCGCGGGCGCCGCGCACGAGGGGTGGCGCCTCGCTACGGGTGGTGCTTGCCGGCCCGCTGCGCCTCCAGGCGCTCCACCACCGACGCGACGAGCGCGCGCGCCCGCTCGGGGTCGCTCGGCAGCGCCTCGGCCGCCGCGCGGGCGGCGTCGGCCATTCGGGTCAGCGGCCGCCTGTCGCTGTGGGCCAGGCGGCCGGCGGCGTGGAGGAGGCTGGCCCTGGCCTTGTCCGTGGCGCCGGCCTCCAGCTGCAGCAGCGCCGCCCGGACGGGCCACCCGGCGAGGTCGGTCCGGTCGCGCAGGTAGCTCTCCAGGGCCTGCAGGACCTCGGCGCCCCGGCCGCGCGAGCGCCCCCACTCCCACATGAACGCGATCGCCTCGATGTGGCGGACGGTGCCGACCTCGAGGCCGCTGACCCCGTACGTATGGGCGTCGGCGAAGGCCTCCTCGTGGCGCCCGAGCGCCTCCAGGGCCTTGAACCGGTGGTAGTACAGCTTCTTGTCGTCGATCCCCACGTCGATCGCCCGCTGCACCTCGCCCAGGGAGTCGGCGTACTGGCCCAGGCGGAACCGCGCCTGCGCCCGATAGGCGAACAGGTCCTTGCGGGCCAGCTCGCTCTGATAGGCGGCCAGGCGGGCCTCCGTCTCGTCGAGGAGGACCTGGTAGTCGTCGGCCCGCATGAAGCCGTCCAGCATGGCGATCGCCACGTCCTCGACCTGCGACTGGGGGGCGCCGGCGGCGGACGCCAGGTCGAGGGCTCGCAGCGCCGAGTCGCACAGCCGGCGCCGCTCGCTGTCGCTCAAGCCCGAGCGCGCCAGCAGCAGGGCGATCGACCTCTGGGTCTTGAAGTCTTCGGGCATGAGGTCTGCGAGCTCCATGCCCAGGACGTAGTCGGGCGAGATCCCGTTCTCGGCCGCCTCGATCACCGGGTCGCGCACCGACGGCGGGAGGGGCTGCTCGGGGAGCGCGGTCCGGGCGAGGTGGAG
>JAWLGW010001168.1:0-2559 GCA_041690735.1 Planctomycetota bacterium | reverse complement strand
CGCCAAGAAGGCGCTCAGCAAGAAGAACCTGCGCCTGGTGGTCAGCATCGCCAAGAAGTTCCGCAACAAGGGCCTGCCCTTCCTCGACCTGATCCAGGAGGGGAACACGGGCCTCATGAAGGCCCTGGACCGCTATCAGGCCAGCCGCGGCAACAAGTTCTCGACCTACGCCACCTGGTGGATCAAGCAGACGATCACCCGCTCGATCGCCTACCAGTCCCGCACCGTCCGCATCCCGATCCACGCCATCAACAACCTCAACCGGCTGATCGAGGAGCGCGAGGACTTCGTCAAGCGCAACGGCCGCGACCCGACCCTGGAGGAGATGGCCCGGGTCTCCAAGATCGCGGTCAAGGAGGTCAGCCGCCTCCTCGAGCTGCACCGCACGTCGCTGTCCCTGGACCAGCCCTACGGCACCGGCGACGAGGGCTACTTCGGCGAGCTGATCGAGGACCAGAAGAGCGAGACCCCCGTCGACGCCTCGCAGCAGAGCATGCTGCGCGAGAGCATCCAGTCGCTGCTCAAGACGCTCAGCTACCGCGAGCGCGAGGTGCTCAAGCTGCGCTACGGCCTGGGGGACGGCTACACCTACACCCTCGAGGAGGTGGGGGCGATCTTCAAGGTCTCCCGCGAGCGGATCCGCCAGATCGAGGTGGGCGCCCTGCAGAAGCTGCAGCTTCCGCAGCGCCGCAACAAGCTGCGCGGCTTCTGGGAGGAAGTGACGGCCTGATGTGGTTTGCGGGGGGGCTTCGCCCCCCCACATTCCCCCCCAAGAGGCTCCGGGACGGCGCGCGCTGCTCCTCCTTGGGAGAGGAGACCGCAGGTTCCGAAGGATCCGCGCGCGCCGCCCCTCCGCCCACCTCGCGCGGGTGCTCGCTCCTGGTCGGTCCAACAGCCACGTCTCGCGACAGCCCGCACCCCGCGCGAGGTGCTCCGACTCACCTGTCATTCTGTGAGAGCCTTGCGACCCCGCCCGAACAGCTCCGGGATGGCGCGCTGGACTGGAGCGGGCAGCGAGCAGTCCGCGGGCACCGCGCTCGCACGACCCGCCTGTGCCCGGCTTCTGGGGCAGGCGCTGGCAGGCTGCGAGGTCGATCCGAGCTGCCGCGTGATGCGCGTCACCCGACGCCTTTCTATACTCCCAACAAGGGAGCTCACTCATGGCAGTTGGCGTCGGCTCTACGGTTGCGGACGAGTTCCTCCTCGAGGAGGAGCTGGGCCGCGGGGTGCTGGGGCGGACCTTCAAGGCGAAGGCCGGGCGGAAGAAGCGCCGGGTCGTCCTCAAGGTCCTCGACCGGGACGACTACGCCTACCTGCTCAAGACGCGCTACGCGCCCCTGCGGGTGAACCTCGACGCCGTCACCGGGGTGCGCGGGTTCCGGCAGGCCTTCGTGGAGCGCGACCAGGGCTTCCTGTACGTGGGGCCGCACGCCGAGCGGACGCTGGCCGACCTGATCGCCCAGGGGCGCCTGCGGCCGGGCCAGGTGCGGCAGTTCCTGCTCGACGCGGCCAAGGTCGTGGCCGAGGCGCACCGGCGGGGCAGCGTCCACGGCTGGCTCAAGCCCGGCGACATCGTCCTCGGCAGCAAGGGGGTGCAGGTCGCCGACTTCGGGCTGTCGGAGGTCGCCCGCCGGCTGGCGCCCGAGCAGTGGCGCAGCTACGTGGAGGCGAACCCGGCGGCGGCGAGCCTGCTGCCGCCCGAGGAGCGCGACGGGTCCGCCGAGGCCTCGCCGCGCACCGACAGCTACGCCCTGGGGGCGATCCTCGGGCTCGCGCTGGGTGACGGCCTGCCCGACAGCCTGCAGCAGATCGTGGACAAGGCGACCGGTCCACTGGCCGAGCGCTACCCCGACGCGGGCGCCTTCCGGGCCGCCCTGGAGGGGGCGGGGCTGACCTCCGAGTCGGGCCGGCTGGAGGCGGTCACCGCGGCGGCGCCGCCGGCGTCCGAGCCCGAGGAGCTCGACCTCGGCGCCCCCGAGCCGGAGGAGCTCGACCTGGCGGGCGAGCACACCATGGTCGACCTCGCGATGGTGAGCGAGGAGGCGACCGCCGGGAAGGTCACGGGCGAGCCGGACGTGGAGGAGTTCGACCCCCTGGCGGACGAGGAGCCCGCCGCGCCGGCGGCGAGCGCGCCCGCGCCGCCTGCGGCGGCGCCTCCGCCGCCGCCGCCCTTGCCCGCCGCGCCGCCGCCGCCCCCGGCCTTCGCGGCCCCGCCGCCGCCCGCGCCCGCGCCGGCGGCCCCGGCTGCGGCCGCGCCCTCGGCAGGAGGCGGCTCCAACGTCGACGACCTCCTGGCCGAGCTCGACCTCGCCATCGACGGCACCGTCAGCTCGGGAGGTGGCGCGGACGAGGTCGACCCCGAGGAGCTGGGCGCCATCACCGGCGAGATCGTGGTGCCCAAGATCCTGCCGCCGCCCGACGGCGGCGACATCCTGGGCGGTGACTTCAGCCTCGAGTCGCGCCGGACCGTGCGGCGCCAGAAGCTTACCGAGGAGGCGGCTGCGCCGGCTCCCGCCGCGCCGCCCCCGGCGCCGGCGGGCGCGGATCCGTTCGGCGGCG
>JAWLGW010001167.1:0-2563 GCA_041690735.1 Planctomycetota bacterium | reverse complement strand
AGGTCGTGCAGCGGCCGGCGCCCGGCGTGCACCACCTCGTGGGCCACCACCACCGTCTCCCCCTTGGTGGCGACCCCGGGCAGGCGGCGGCGCACCTGCACGCCGGCGAGGGTGGCGCGCCAGGCGAGCCCGTAGGCGCCCACCAGCAGCGCGCTCAGGAAGGCCAGCAGCAGGTCCCCCAGGGGGCCGGCCGGCCGGGTGAGCGCGACGGACAGGGCCGCCACCGCCGCGATCAGGCCGACCGGCGTCGGGCGCGGCCACCCCCGCGCGACCTCGCGCGCCGCGTCGCTCACCGCGCCCTCGCTCTTGGCGCGCGGCGGCGCAGCGGAGTACCCTCCCGGCACCGCTTCAGGAGGGACGACCGCTGCGCTGCCCGATGTGCAAGGACCCGGCCCACAGCTCGAAGGTCGTCGACTCGCGCGAGTCGGGCGGCGGGTCGGTCATTCGCCGCCGCCGCGAGTGCCTCAGCTGCGGCCGGCGCTACACCACCTACGAGCGGATCGAGGAGCTGCCCCTCAAGGTGGTCAAGCAGGACGGGCAGCGGGAGCCGTTCGCCCGGGAGAAGATCCTCAAGAGCATCGAGACCTCCTGCCAGAAGCTGCCGATCGGCAGCGAGGAGATGGCGGCCATGGTCGATGCGATCGAGCAGGAGGTCCGAGAGGTCCACGAGCGGGAGGTCCCCTCCAAGTTCATTGGTGAGCTGATCATGATGAAGCTGCGGCAGGTGAACAAGGTCGCCTACGTCCGCTACGCCTCGATCTATCGGAACTTCAGCGAGCCGCAAGACTTCCTGGCCGAGCTCCGCCCGCTGCTGCCGCCGTCGGCGATGGAGGAGTAGCGGTTGGTTAGCTGTTAGCGGTTAGCAGAAGAGCTCTCGCCGGCGTCAGCTCCCGCCGACGAGCTGCGGGTGGAGCTGCCGTCGAGCGACAGCACCAACAGCTAACAGCTAACGGCTAACCGCTTTGGTAGAACCGGCTGCGTGGCGCCGCGCTGGGTCAAGAAACGCGACGGGCGGATCGAGCCCTACGACGAGGCGCGGATCGCGCGCGCGGTGATCCGCGGCGGGCGCCGCGCCGGCAGCAGCGAGCAGGTCGAGCACCTCGCGCGGGAGATCGCGCGCAGCGTGACCCTGTTCCTCGCCAAGCGGGGCGAGCGGGCGCCCGAGACCGCCTCGATCGGGCAGGCCGTGGCCGACGCCCTGGAGGAGACGGGGCACGCGCAGATCGCGCGGGCGGTGCGGGACTGGCGCGCCTGGCGCCAGAAGCGCGGCGCCGAGGTGCGGGTGCGGGACCGCACCGACGCCTCGGTGGAGGTGCTGTCGCGCCGGGCCGCCCGGCCCTGGTCGAAGCAACGCATCGTGCGGACCCTCGAGCGGGAGGCGGGGCTCGAGCGCGAGGCGGCCGAGGAGGTGGCGCGCGCGGTCGAGGAGCGGGTGTTCGCGGCGGGGCTCAACCAGATCTCGAGCAACCTGCTGCGGGAGCTGATCGACGCCGAGCTGTTCGAGCGGGGCTACTCCGCTCAGCTGGGGCGGCTGGAGGTGCTGGGCGTGCCCAAGCCCGACCTCGAGCGGCTGGCCTTCCTGGGGCAGGGGCGGGTGCCCCTGGCCCTGGAGGACCGGGTGGCCCGCACGGCGCTGGAGCGGTTCGCCCTCGACGAGCTGGTGGAGGGCAAGGGCGCCGTCGCCCACCGCCGCGGCGACGTGCACCTGGTGGGGCTGGGGCGACCGCTGCGCATGGCGTCGGGGGCGGTGTGCGCGGCGACGTTGGCCGCCCACCCCGAACCCGCGGGCAGCGCCCTGGAGGTGGTGCGCCGCTGGATCCAGGCGGTCCGCAGCGCCAGCACCAGCTACGACCTCATGCTGGGCCTGGTGTCGCCGGCGCGAGCGCTGGCCCCCTTCGCCGCCGACGAGGAGGCGCTGCGCGAGGTCTTCGAGGTGTTCCTGGAGGCGGTCGTCGCGCCCTGCCCCGACGACGTGCCTCCGGCGCCCGAGCTCGTCCTGATGGTGGAGAGGCCGCCGCACGACCCCGACGAGCGGCGCGCCCTGGGCGTGCTGGTGGCTGCCCTCACCAGCCGAGGCGCGCGGGCCGACGGGGTGCGCCTGGTGGCCCGGCTCGAGGAGCCGGATGCCTTCGACGCGCCGCTCCTCGAGGCGCTCCTCGCCGGGGCGCGCGGCGGCGCTCACTTCGACCTGGTGCTCGGGCCGGGCGAGCCGCTGGCCTCCCGCGCCATGCGGGCCGGGAGCTGCGCCCTGCAGGTCGGCCTGATCAACGCGGCGGGGATCGCCCTGGCCGCAGGTCGGGGGCAGCGCGAGCGGCTCACCCGCGGTCTGCGCGGCGCCCTGGAGGCGGCGCTGGAGGCCTTCCACCAGCGCCACCGCCGCGCCTTCGCCTCGGTGGTCCGCCCCGCGTTCCCTCTGTTCAGCCCCCTGTCCGACCCCCTGTCCGATCCCCTGTCCGGCCCCCTCCTCGGCGAGAGCGAGGGCGCGCGGCTCCTCGCCGGCGGCAGGGCGGCTCCAGGGATGGAAGCGGGGCATTACGTGCAGCCGGTGGCGATGCTGTCGCGC
>JAWLGW010001166.1:0-2568 GCA_041690735.1 Planctomycetota bacterium | reverse complement strand
CCTGCCGGGCACGCGCACGAGCACGGGCACGGGCACGTCAGCACCCCTTGTGGCGTCACCTGGGGCACTCCCTTTGCGCTAGGCTCTGGCCCACCAGGGAGCCCGCCATGCCCGCCTTCATTCACTCGATCGCCCGGGCCCTGCCGGAACACAGCATCACCTGTGAGGAGGCGGAGGCGCGCTTGCGCACGGAGTTCGTGGCGCGGGGGGAAGATCCCGCGCTGGTGGGGCAGATCTTCGCCAACAGCGGGATCGAGCGCCGGTTCCTGGCGCGCCCCCCCAGCTTCTACCTGCGCGAGCGCAGCCTGACCGCTCGCAACGGCGCCTACGCCGAGGTGGCCCGGGCGCTGAGCGAGCGGGCGGCGCGCGAAGCCCTCGCCAAGGCCGGGGTCGCCGCCGCGGAGGTCGACGTGGTGATCGACACCTCCTGCACGGGGGTCATGATCCCCGCCCTGGACGCCTTCGTCGCCAACGCGCTCTCCCTGCGGCCCGACGTGCGGCGGGTGCCGCTCACCGAGGCCGGCTGCGCCGCGGGCGCCACCGCCCTGGCGCTGAGCGCCGACCTGCTGGCCGCCCGCCCGCCCGGCGCGGTGGCGCTGCTCCTGTCGGTCGAGCTGCCCTCGCTCACCCTGCAGCTCGAGGACGCCAGCCGGGCGAACCTGGTCTCGTCGGCGATCTTCGGCGACGGCGCCTCGGCGCTGGTCGTCTCCAGCCGGACCCCCAGCAGACCGGCCCTGGAGCAGCTGGCGCAGCGGGCGATCCTGTTCCCCGACACCACCGACGTCATGGGGTTCGACCTGCGCACGGAGGGGTTCCGGATCGTCCTCTCGCAGCGGATCCCGCTGCTGGTGCGCAAGCACCTGCGCGGGCTGGTGGACGCGTTCCTGGAGGGGCAGGGGCTGAGCCTGAAGGAGCTGTCCTTCTTCGCCCTCCACCCGGGCGGGGCGAAGGTCCTCGACAACGTCCGCGACGTGCTCGACCTCGCCGAGGAGGACGTGGCCGCGTCGCGGCGCGTGCTCCGCGACTACGGCAACCTGTCCTCGGCCTCGGTCCACTTCGTGGCGCAGGACCTGCTGGAGCGCGGCGCGGTCGCGCCGGGGGCCTACGGGCTGCTGTGCGCCATGGGCCCGGGCTTCACCGTCGAGCTGGCGCTGTTGAGAGGCGCTTAGACCTCCATCAGCTCCTTGGTCTTCTTCTCCAGCTGCTCGTCGATCTTCTTGGTGTAGGACTTGGTCAGCTTGTCGACCTCGTCCTTGAGGCGGGAGCCGTCGTCCTCGGAGATCGCCTTCTCGGTGACCAGCCCGTCCGCCTGCTTGTTGGCGTCGCGGCGGACGTTGCGGATCGCGACCCGCTGCTCCTCCGCCTTGTCCTTGGCCAGCTTGACGAACTTCTTCCGCTGCTCCTGCGAGAGGGGCGGGATCGGCAGGCGGATCAGCTTGCCGTCGCTCTGGGGGGTGATCCCGATGTCCGACTTGAGGATCGCCTTCTCGATCTCGCTGGTAATGCTGGGGTCGAACGGCTTGATCACCAGCATGGCCGGCTCGGGGGCGCCGATGTTCGCCACCTGCTTGAGGGGCGTGGGCGAGCCGTAGTAGTCGACGCGGATCCCCTCCACCAGGCCGGGCGACGCGCGGCCCGACTTGATCCCGCGGTAGTCGTTGCCCAGGTGCTCGACGCACTTCTCCATCCGCTCCTCGGCGTCGAGCAGCACCTCGTCGTAGGCCATGTCTTCTCTCCGGTCTAGAGGCCCGGCTCGGCGCTGATCAGCGTGCCGACCTCTTCGCCCTGTACGGCCAGCTCGAAGTTGCCGGCCTTCTTGAAGTCGAACACCAGGATCGGCAGGTCGTGCTCGCGGGCCATGGTGATCGCCGTGGCGTCCATGACCTCGAGCTGACGCTCGATCACGGTGCGGTAGGTCAGGTGCGTGTAGCGCTCCGCGTCGGGCACCTTGGTGGGGTCGGCCGAGTAGACGCCGTCCACCTTGGTCGCCTTGAGCAGGATGTCCGCCTTGAGCTCGCGCGCCCGCAAGGTCGCGCAGGTGTCGGTCGTGAAGTAGGGGTTCCCGGTCCCGCCGGCCAGGATCACGATTCGCCCCTTCTCGAGGTGGCGCATGGCGCGCCGGCGAATGTACGGCTCGGCGCACTGGTGCGTCGACACCGCCGACAGCACGCGGGTCGGCACCCCCTCGTTCTCCAGGGCGTCCTGCAGGGCCAGGGCGTTGATCAGGGTCGCCAGCATGCCCATGTAGTCCGCGGTGGCGCGGCCGATCCCGTGCTCGGCCAGGTTGGCGCCGCGGACCAGGTTGCCGCCGCCCACCACGATCGCCAGCTCCTTGCCCATGCCGTGGATCTGCTTGCAGCTGCGCGCGATCTTGCGCGCCTCCTCCATGTCGACGCCCTTGCCGCCGGCGCCGGGCGCCCCGCCCATGCTCTCGCCGGAGATCTTGAGGAGGATCCGCTGGAGGGGGCGCGAGGCGATCGCCATGCGCGCGGACTGGGACTGAGAGGGGCTGGGCGTCACGAGGAGCTGCGGTCCGTGTAGAGGGTCAGGGGGTGGAGTGCGGGGATC
>JAWLGW010001165.1:0-2574 GCA_041690735.1 Planctomycetota bacterium | reverse complement strand
CTACGCCGCCGCGGCGACGCGCCCCTCGTCCACCGACCTGTCGCCGAGCGAGGGGCTGCGGCTCCTCGACGACCTGGCGGCGGCCGGCGTGCGCGTGGTGGTGTTCAGCGGCGGCGAGCCGCTGCTCCGCCCCGACCTGTTCGACCTGCTGGCCCGCGCCCAGGAGCTGGGCCTGATCGCGCACCTGTCGACCAACGGTGTGCTGGTGGACGCGGACAGGGCGGCGCGCCTCTCGGCCCTGGAGGTCCGCTACGTCGGGATCAGCATCGACGGGACGCGCGCCTTCAACGACGGCTACCGGGGCCTCGAGGGCGGCTTCGACCGGGCGGTGGCCGGGCTGCGAGCCGCGCGGGCGGCGGGGATCCGCACCGGCCTCCGCATGACCCTCACCCGGCGCAACGTCCACCTGCTGCCCGAGGTGCTCGAGGTGGCGAGCGACGTGGGCGCCGACCGGTTCTACCTGTCGCACCTCCTGTACTCGGGCCGGGGGCTCGCCATGGCGGGCGACGACCTGCTGCCGCGCACCTCGCGAGACGTGCTGCTGCGGCTGTTCGAGGTCGCCGACCAGCTCCTGGTCGCGGGCCGCGGCCCGCGGATCGTCACCGGCTCCAACGACTCCGACGGGGTGCTGCTGCTGCGGTGGATCGAGGAGCGGTGGGGGGAGGGGGCGGCGCGCCCGGTCGAGGACCTCCTGCGGCGCCGCGGCGGCAACTCCGCGGGTGAGGGGCTGCTGTCGATCGACCCGCGGGGTCGGGTCCATCCCGACCCCTTCTGGTCGACCGTCACCCTGGGCGACGTACGCGAGCAGCCCTTCGCGGAGATCCTCCGCCACCCGCTGCGGGGCGAGCTTCGCCGCCGCGAGGAGCGGCTCACGGGCCGCTGCGGCGGCTGCGCCTACCGGGCGCTGTGCCGGGGCTCCCACCGCGAGCGGGCGCAGGCCGCCACGGGCGACATGTGGGCCTCGGACCCGGCCTGCGTCCTGACCGATCACGAGATCGCCGGAGCTCCGGTGCGGACCGTTCGGTCCGCGGCGGATCCGGCCAACGACGGGGTAGAGGTGCTGGCATGACGAGGAGAGGAGCAGCCTTGCTGGGCGCGCTCCTGCTGTGCGCAGGAGCGGCGGTCGCCGAGAGCGAGGGCGGCGGCGACGCCCCGGACCGGGCCGCGGTCGCGGCGACGCCGGGGGGCGCCGGGGTCGGGGCCCGGGTGTTCGTGGTCGAGCGCGCCAGCGGCAGCCTGGCGGTGTACGACCTGCAGCGGCGGGCGCTGGTGCCCGGGCGGATCGGCGGGCTCGGCGACCTGCGCCACGCCACCATGGTGTTCACCCCCGACCTGCGCCACGGGTTCCTCGCCACCCGCAACGGCAAGGTGACGCGGGTCGACCTGAGCACGCTCCGCCCGACGGGGCAGGTGTTCAGCTCCGAGAACTCGATCGACAACGCGATCAGCCAGGACGGACGCCTGCTGGCGGTGGGCGAATACCAGCCGGGCGGCCTGTCGGTCCTCGACGTGGAGACGCTGGAGGTGGTGGGGCGCCTGCCGGGCACCTTCACGAGGGGCGACCAGACCTTCACCTCGAGGGTGACGGGGGTCGTCGACGCCCCCGGCAACAAGTTCGTGTGCGTCCTCATGGAGGGGGCCGAGATTTGGGTGGTGGACACCTCGGGCGGCGAGGTGCGGGTGGAGCGGCGGATCGAGACGCCGCACCCCATGCCGTACGACGCCATGATCACGCCGGACGGGCGCTGGTACCTGGTGGGGCACCAGCACTCGCCGCACGTGTCGGTGCTCGACCTCCGTCACCCCGAGCGCGGCGTGCGGTCGATCTCGCTCGAGGACCCGCGGGCCGAGTTCGCCCGCTCGGGTCCCGTGAAGCTGCCGCACATGGCCTCCTGGGCGGTGGCCGGCGACAAGGTGTTCGTGCCGCTGGTCGGCGAGGACCGGCTGGCGGTCCTCGACCGCGAGAGCTGGGACTTCGTGGGCTCGATCCCCCTGCGCGGTCACCCGGTGTACGCGGTCCGCTCGCCCACCGAGCGCGAGGTGTGGGTCAGCTTCTCGGGCGAGGAGGACGACGCCTTCGTGCAGGTGGTCGACACCGAGAGCCTGACGGTCACCCGCACGATCGAGGTGGGGGCGCGGATCTATCACATGGACTTCACCCCCCGCGGCGCCCACGCGCTGATCAGCGCCAACGGGGCCGACCGCCTGTTCCTGGTGGACGCCAACACCTACCAGGTCGTCGACGAGGAGGCGCTGGACTCCCCCTCGGGCGTGTTCGGTGTGTGGCGAGCCTTCCGGATCGGTCTGTGAGGTGCCCCATGACCAGTGAGCGGACGAGCGAACGAGCGAACGAGCTGGCGCGGCGGATTCAAGGGGCCTTCCCCCTGGAGGAGGAGCCCTTCGAGGTCCTCGACCAGGCCCTGGGGCTGGCCCCCGGCGAGGCGCTGGCGCAGGTGCGAGCCTGGCGCGACGAGGGCAAGCTGCGGGAGATCTCCGCGATCCTGGAGGGGAGCGCCCTGGGCTACGACTCGGCCCTGGTGGCGGGCGCGGTCCCAGAGGCGCTCCTGGAGCGCG
>JAWLGW010001164.1:0-2578 GCA_041690735.1 Planctomycetota bacterium | reverse complement strand
GTTCGTACAGCCCCAGCCAGGCGTAGGGCCGATCGCCGGTCAGCTGCACGTAGGCGGTGAGGCTCAGGGCGTACACGTCGGTGCGGGGCCCGTAGCTCCCCGGCGACAGCTCGCTCCCCTCGAGGGTGGGCGCCGACTCGGGGGGCAGGAACAGCGGGCTGCCCAGCAACCGGCGCACCCTGCCCGAGGCCTGCTCGAGCAGCTCGCGGTGCTGCGCCATGCCCTGCCCGGCCAGGACCGGCTCGTAGCTCCCCTCCGCCAGGCGCAGGGCGAGGTCCGCCGGCGCCGGGGGGCCGCCGGGCACGCGGAGACGGACCACGTCCGGGTGGATGTTGCCGAGGACCAGCGGCATGGAGCGGCGGGTGTGCAGCGCGCGCACCGCGTCCAGCAGGTTGACGAACAGGTCGAGGGCCAGCGCGGGGTCGAGGCGGGGCGCGGGACCCGCGCCGGCGCTGGCGAGCGGCGCCTCGAGGCGCTCCAGCACCAGGTACGGCTTGCCGTCCTGGAGCTTGCCGGCGTCGAGCAGCTTGGGGAGCCGGCGGTCGGGCGCCGCGTGGACCTTCTGCTCCTGACGCAGCAGGTCGACCTCCTCGGCCACCTTGAGGAGCGCCGCCTCCACCGGACGCTCGAAGCCCTCGAACGACTGGTCGCCCATGACGGCGACCTCGAAGGTGGTCACGGGCCCCGCGCGCTGCACGACCCGCTGGATCTGATAGGCCCGCGACATGTCGTCGCTGAGGAGCATCTCGTCGGGGACCTCGTCCTCGGCCTCGACGGCCGCGGTCAGACCCAGGGCGTCCGCCAGGATCGGGTCGTCGAGGAGCGCCTCGCGGGCGGCCGCCAGCGCGTCCTCGTATGCGGGGTCGGCCGGTGTGACCGGCCGCGGCGGCTCCTGCCCGGGGGGTGGCGTGAAGGCGGGTGGCGTGAACGCGGGCCCCTCGCCGCCGGGCGGCGGCGTGGGCGCGCCGTCGACCGCCTTCATGCGCCGGCTGGTCGTGCGGCCCAGCGCCGAGGGGCCGGAGCGAATGCCGGTGGCGGTGCGCGCCCGGGCGGAGATCACCTTGCCCTTGCTGGCGCCGACGGGCGCGATGGGCGGCTTGCCCTCCAGGACGCGCTCGATGCTCTCCGCCGCCGCCTTGGCCGACTCGTAGCGCTCCTCGCGGTCGCGCGCGCACAGCCAGCCGATCAGCTGCGCCGTGTAATGCTCGAGGTCGGAGCGCAGCTCCCGCGGGTCGGGGACGTCCTGCTCGATGTGCTTGGTCACCAGCACGAAGGGGGAGTCGTCCTCGAACGGCGCCCGGCCGGTGACGAACTCGAACAGGCACAGGCCGAGGGAGTACAGGTCGGCGCGGATGTCGACGTCGTCGACGCCCAGGCCCTGCTCGGGCGCGATGTACTTGGGGGTGCCGACGAACACGGTCGCCTGGGCGTCGTCCTGCTCGCCGCGCCCCTTGGCGAGGCCGAGGTCGAGCAGCCGGGGGATCCCGTCGGCGCCGATCAGGATGTTCTCGGGCTTGACGTCCCGGTGGACGATCCCGTGCTGCTCGGCGCACTTGAGCGCCTCGGCGATCGCCAGGCACAGGGTGAGGGCGTCCACCTCGGGCAGCACGCCCGCCTCCGCCAGCAGCTCCTTGGCCGTCTTGCCCGCCACGTACTCGAAGGCGATGAACTCCACCGCCGTGGCGGGACAGCGGCCGGTCTCGATCACCCCCACCACGTTGGGGTGGAACAGGCGGGCCGCGGCCTTGGCCTCGTGCTCGAACTTGCCCACGAAGTCGGCGTCGTCCGCCAGATGCGGCGCCAAGACCTTGAGCGCCACCAGGCGGTCGAGGCTGGTCTGCCGCGCCTTGTAGACCCGCCCCATGCCGCCCTCGCCGAGCAGCTCGAGGATCTCGAACCCGGCGATGGCGCGCGGCGCGTCCTCGGCCCCTCCGTCGGGCGCGGGCGCGTCGCTGGCGGCGGCCGCCTCGGCCAGCGCCAGCGCGGGCTCGGCGGGGGGACGGGCGGCGTCGATCGCGGGCTCCTCGTCCGCCGGCTCGTCGGCGGGGAGGAAGGCGTCGAAGTCCTCGAAGCCGGTCTCCGCCGGCACCTCGTGGTCCGCCGGCAAGAAGGCGTCGAAGTCGTCGAAGTCCGGATCGGACGGCGGATCGCTCGCGCCGGCCTCGGCCGGCGCGCGCGGCTCGGCCGCCGTCTCCTCCTCGAGCGCGAGGGGCGCCTCCTCGGCCGCCGACCAGATGTAGTCCCGCAGGTCCGCGTGGTCGGCGTCGTCCTCCTTCACCGCGGCGGCGGCGGGCGCGCTCGGCGCCTCGTCGGGCGTCGCCTCGGCGCCGGGGGCCTGCAGGCGGCGATAGGCCCCCGACAGGCCGCGCAAGAAGGCCTCCTGCGCCGGCTCCTCCTCGAGCTCGACCAGCACCGACTCCAGGAACTCCGCGCCGGGCGCGTCACCGAGGACCGTAGCCAGGGCCAGCGGCGCCCGCGCCTCGTGCAGCGCAGGGGTCACGAGCAGCTCGCCGGCCGCCAGCGCCGCGGGGCCACCCACCCACAGCGCGGCGGTCAGGCGGCCGAGCTTCTCGGGATC
>JAWLGW010001163.1:0-2582 GCA_041690735.1 Planctomycetota bacterium | reverse complement strand
CCGCCAGCGAGACGCCGTGGCGGCCGGCGATCGCCGACAGGCTGTCGCCCGAGCGCACCGTGTAGGTGGAGGTGGAGGTGGAGGTGGAGGTGGAGGTGGAGGTGGAGGTGGAGGTGGAGGTGGAGGTGGAGGTGGAGGTGGAGGTGGAGGTGGACGGGGCGTCGGACGCGCTCGCGCCCGGCTGCGACGCGGGCTGCGCGCCGGCTGGGATCCGCAGGCGCTGCCCCGGGTGGATCAGTGACCCCGAGATCCCGTTGGCGCGGCGCAGGTCGGCGATCTCGACCCTGAAGTGGCTGGCGATGGACGAGAGGGAGTCCCCGGCGCGCACCACGTAGCTCCGGTCCTGCGCCACGGCGTCCGCGACCTCGGTGGGGATCTCGAGGCGCTCGCCCACGAAGATCATGTCGTCGGGGAGGCCGTTGGCCGCCTTGATCGCCGCGACGGTCACGCCGAAGCGCGCCGCCAGGGCGCCCAGGGTGTCGCCGGAGCGCACCACGTACTCGAACCCGTGCGCGGGCGCCCCCATGAGCACGCCCACCAGGATCGCTGCTGCCCAGCCGATTCGCTTCACGACGCCGCCCTCCGGTGACCGCTTGAAAACGAGCGGCGTGCCACGAGGGCCTCAGGACCGGTAACAGCTAATGCGACAGTGCCTTACGCCCGAGGCGCGGCCAAGCCAGATCGACTCGTTTGCGTGCCGCTTCCCGTTTCCGGCCTGTCGGGCGGGACGTTACGGCTGCTGCGCCAGTCGGGTGCCGAGGTGACGGGCCAGCTTGGCCGCCACCACCCGGACCGCGCCGAGCCCGACCGCGCTCGCCTCCTCGCGGAGCACCTCCTCGCCGCGGCGATCGAGCAGCCGGCAGGAGGCCTTGACCCGATCGCCGGCCAGGTCGATCCGACCCACCGCGAAGTAGTCGCCGCGGCCGAGGTGCTGGCTGACCTCGTCGAGCTCGTAGGGGGCGATGTTCCAGAAGGAGGTGATCGGCGGGCTGCGCTTGGCCAGGGCCCGGCGCACGTCGGGGCGGGGCACCACCTCCACCTCGCGGCCCAGCCGAGCGAAGGCGTCCTGCAGGGCCTCGGTCAGCGTGTGGCCCCGCCGCCGCGCGCCGGAGGGGTCGTCGAAGCCGAGGACGGCGATCGCCACCGGCCCCACCCCCGCCGGGAACTCCACCCGCGGCAGGTTGCTCATGGCGTCCTGCCCCCGGCGGAAGGCGGCCCGCCGCAGGGCGCGGGACACCTTCATCGATGCGTCGTGGAGGGCCGACAGGCGCAGCTCGTCGCGCCGCACCGACTGCGCCAGCACGATGGGCTCGCTCACGGTGTCGGCCGCGAGGCCCGTGACGTGGCCCTCGAGCACCTGCTCGTCCCGCTGGTCGCGCAGCTCGATGGCGAGCTCGAAGCGGGCGACCAGGCCCCGGTCGAGCTCGAACAGGTCCCACACCTCGACCAGGCGCGCGTCGGCCACCGTGATCCACAGGGTCGAGGCGGCGGCGTTGCGCTGCGCCGCCTCGTAGGGGACCTCCTTGACCCGGTCGAACAGGTCGCGGGAGACGAACTCCCGCTCCAGCGAGGCCAGCAGCGCCTCGCGGGTCGGCGCGTCCGCGCCCTCCAGCCGGACCTCCAGGATCCGCCCCAGCTGGTTGGGCACCTCACCCCGCAGCCGCGTCGCGTCCTCGGTGGCCGAGTGGAGCGAGGTGCAGCCGGCCAGCACACCGGCCAGGACGACGATCGCGCTGCGAGCCGCGTTCACGAGCCTCTCCCGCGCCGCCGGGCGCGGCGGACACGTTAGCAGACGGGGCGAGCTCCAGCGCCTCGCGCGCACCGGACGTCGAGCTCAGCCGACAGGGCCGGCCGGCCCGGAGACGCCGCCGGTCCCCTTGCGCTCTCCACCGCCCTGGGGGAGGGTGGCAGGATCCGGAGGACGATCGATGGAGAAGCGCGAGATCGCGATCGAGGCCCTGCTCGCCGAGCTGGAGGGTGCCACCAAGGTCAAGCTGGGCGCCTTCGACATGGACGGCGTCCTGCGGGGGAAGTACGTCTCCCTCGACAAGTTCCGCTCGGCGGTCGAGAAGGGGCTCGGCTTCTGCGACGTGGTGTTCGGCTGGGACATGGCGGACCAGCTGTACGACAACGTCACCTACACCGGCTGGCACACCGGCTACCCCGACGCCCACGCCCGGATCGAGCTGGACACCGAGCGCCGGATCCCCTGGGAGCGGGACACCCCCTTCTTCCTCATGGACTTCTATCAGCCCGACGGCACGCCGCTGCCGGTCTCGCCGCGTCAGGCGCTGCGCCGCGTGGTCGAGCGCGCGGCGACCATGGGCTACCGGGCCAAGGCCGGGTTCGAGTTCGAGTTCTTCTTCTTCGACGAGGACCACCACGGGGTCCACGAGGCGAGCCAGGCCGGAGGCGTCAAGGAGCTGGTCCCTCTCTCCCACGGCATGTTCGGCTACAGCGCCGTGCGCACCTCGCGCGACCAGGACCTGGTCCACCAGCTGTTCGACCAGCTGGGCGAGTTCGACTGCGGCGTCGAGGGCTTCCACACCGAGACCGGCCCCGGCGTCTACGAGGCCGCCATC
>JAWLGW010001162.1:0-2583 GCA_041690735.1 Planctomycetota bacterium | reverse complement strand
CTCCTCGCTGCCGATCACCAAGATCGCCGAGGCGAGCAAGCACCCCGAGACCGTGATCGGCATGCACTACTTCTCGCCGGTCCACAAGATGCCGCTGCTCGAGATCATCGTCACCGACAAGACCGCCCCCTGGGTCACCGCCACCTGCGTCAAGCTGGGCAAGAAGCAGGGCAAGACGGTGATCGTGGTCCGCGACGGGGTGGGCTTCTACACCACCCGGATCCTGGGCCCCATGATGGCCGAGACCGCCCACCTGCTCGCCGAGGGCGTGCCGGTGGAGACGATCGACAAGGCCATGACCCAGTTCGGCTGGCCGGTCGGTCCGGTCACCCTCCTCGACGAGGTGGGGATCGACGTGGGCGAGAAGGTGGGGCACATCCTCCACGACGCCTTCGGCGACCGTCTGGCGCCGCCCCCCGGCGTCGACAAGCTCGTCGCCGACGGGCGCCTGGGCCGCAAGAACGGGCGCGGCTTCTACCGCTACGGCGAGGGCACGCGCAAGGGCGCCAAGGAGGTCGACACCAGCGTCTACCAGGTGCTCGGGATCGAGCCCACCCGGCGCGACATCGACCCGGACGAGGTCACCCAGCGCTGCACCCTGCAGTTCGTCAACGAGGCGGTGCGCTGCTTCGGCGAGGGGATCCTGCGCAGCGCCCGGGACGGCGACATCGGCGCCATCTTCGGGCTGGGCTTCCCCCCCTTCCTGGGCGGCCCCTTCCACTACTGCGACAGCCTGGGCGCCGCCGAGGTGCTCAGCCGCCTGCGGGCCCTGGAGCAGACCCACGGCAAGCGGTTCGAGCCCGCCCCGCTGCTGGTGGAGATGGCCGAGCAGAACCAGAGCTTCTACGGCGAGAACAAGGTCGCGCCGGGGCGGGTGGCGGCGACGGTCGAGGGCTGAGGGGAAGAAAGAGCCGGGGGTGTCGCGCCGTCGCGGCGCCCTCAGGCCGCCTCCTCCGTCTCCTCGCGCTCCTCGATCGGCCGCTGAGTGAGGGCGGTGAGACGCTCCAGCAGCGTCGGGTCCATGACGTGCTGGGCGCTGACTCCCTCGGCGCTCGTCTGTAGGTTCCCCTTGTCGTCGAGGCTGTGCTGCACCAGGAGGACTTGGTACGCGCCGTGCCGGCAGAGGGTGCACGCCTGCACGCCGAGGCGCAGGTGGTCTGGCTGATCCGTCGACACGACGGGGAGGCCCTCGAGGGCCGCCACGCTGCCCTCGGCCACTCGGCGTAGGTGCTCGCCGTTCTCCGGCAGTCCGAGGACGCCAGCGAGGGGCCGCAGCTCACACCACCGGTCGCACCGCTCGCAGAACACCTCCCCTTCGACCGCATGCGGCGCCATCAGGAACACGCCTCCCACCACGACCACCGCCTCGATCCCCCACAGCACCCACAGGACGCCCCCCTTGGGCGTGGCGCCCTTGATCGAGTACCAGCCGGTCTCGTTGATCAGCAGCGCGACCTCCCAGACGCCCACGGGCGAGGAGAGGACGTCGAGCAGGCCGGGAGCGTCCTCCATGCCGGAACGCCCGAGCAGCGCCACCTCGAAGGCGGCCCAGGACACGTACAGGCCCAACAGCCCAGTGGTTATGCCGGCGAGCTTCATGAACGGCGCGCTGCGCACCTTGGCCACGACCCCCGCCTTGGCGACGGCTGCCCCCAAGCAGACGGCGAAGCCGGCCATGAACAACAGCGAGATCCAGCCAGCAATGGGTGAGTAGACGCTGATGTACGAGTAGGCGATGCCCAGGACGAGCGCGGACACCGCGCCCACGACCGGGACGACCACCAGTCCTGAGCCGAGCCTTCCAGACTGCGTGTAGAGCTGTGGCGTGTCGGTCACGAGCGTTCCCTCGGAGCTGGGTCTACGGTGTCACTCCTTGGTAACGCGAGGCCTGAGTCGGTGCAAACTCTGTTAGGTCCCGGGCAGCGGCGCCAGGGTTACGACGCTGAAGCCGATCGCGGTGTCGCCGCCGCGGTTGTGGTAGCTGTGGGCCTGGTCGCCGGGGAAGGCGGCCACGTCGCCCGGCTCGAGGTCGAACCGCTCGCCGCTGACCATGAGGGTCAGCGCCCCCTGCTCGCAGCACAGGTACTCGTGGGTGCCCGGACGGTGGGGGACGCCGGTGATCCGGGCGCCGGGGGCGACCTGCATGCGGTCGATCTCCATGCCGGGGATCGGGTGGGGCAGGAGCTTGTGGACCTGCGCCTTGCCGCGGGCGCGGGTGTGCACCGGTAGGCTGCCCTTGGGGAACAGCTGACAGCGGGCCCGCGGGGGCGAGAGGAGCTCCTCCAGCGACAGGTGCAGGGCGCGGGACAGGCGGGCCAGCACCGACAGGGTGGGGTTGCTGGCGCCGGTCTCGAGGTTGGCGATCGTCGAGCGGGGGACGCCGCACAGCTTGGCGAGCTGCCCCTGGGTCAGCGCCCGCCGCTGGCGCACGAACCGCAGGTTGCCTGCCAGGTTCTCGACCAGCGCGGTCAGGTCGGCATCGTCGTCGCTCATGGGCTCCCCTCGAGGGGAGGATCGCCCTCGGTCCTTTTCTGGTCAAGTACGTCCGTAAATGGGCGGGGCCCGCGGCGGCGCGCCTTCCGC
>JAWLGW010001161.1:0-2587 GCA_041690735.1 Planctomycetota bacterium | reverse complement strand
CCGGCCGAACCTCGATCGTGGTGTGCGCCCTGGTCCTCGCCGGCATGGCGGCGGTGTGCGCCGCGCGCCTGTCGGTTTCGGCGGACGTCACCCGCTTCCTGGCCGCCGCCAGCGAGGACGCGCGGGTCGGGATCTCCCGCCGGCTGGCCGGCTCCGACCTCAACCGCACCCTGGTGGCGACGGTGCGCGGCCCCTCCCCCGAGGTGGCGCTGGCGGCCGCGGCCGGCCTGGCCACGCGGCTGCGGGACCACCCGGAGGTGGCGCAGGCGCAGATCGGCCCGCCGGCGGACGTCGAGGGCGCGCTGCGCGAGCTGTACCTGCCGCGACGCCTCCTGTTCTTGTCCGACCGCCCCGAGGAGGAGCTCCCCGAGCGGCTGTCGGACGAGGGGCTCGCCGCCGCCACCCAGGAGCTGTTGGCGCAGCTGCGGCTGCCCTCGGCGCCCATGGTCAAGGCCCTCGCGCCTCGCGACCCGCTGCTCGCCTTCCAGGGGGTCCTGCGGCGGCTGGAGCGCGCCCGGGCGGGCGGCCTGGAGGTGCGTGCGGGCCAGTACCTGACCGGCGACGGGGAGGCGGTGCTGTTCGTCGAGAGCCGGCGCTCCGCCTTCGAGACGGCCGCCCAGCGGCGGCTGCTGCGCGCCCTCGACGACGCGTTCGCGGCCGAGCAGGCGGCGCACGGCGGCGACCTGCGGCTCGAGCGCGCCGGAGTGGCGGTGATCGCCATCGCCTCGGAGGAGGGCTATCGCCGCGACATCGCGCGGATCTCCGCCCTCTCCACCGCCGGGATCGTGCTGCTGTTCCTGCTGGTGTTCCGCAGCCTGCGGGCCCTGGCCCTGGGGCTCGCCACCCTGGGGGCCGGGGTGCTCACCGGCCTGTCGGGCAGCCTGTTGCTGTTCGGGGAGGTGCACGGGATCACCCTCGCCTTCGGCTCCTCCCTCATCGGGGTGTGCATCGACTACCCGGTCCACCTGCTCAACCACCACACGCTCGACCCGCCCGAGGGCCGCGACCCTCGGCTGCGGAGTCTGCAGCGGGTGTGGCCGGGGCTGCTGCTGGGCGCCCTGACAACGGTCGCGGGGTTCGCCGGCCTGGCCGGGACGAGCTTCCCCGGGGTGCGCGAGATCGCCGTGTTCGGGCTGCTCGGGGTGGCGGGCGCCCTGCTGTGCACCAGGTTCCTGATCGCGCCCCTGCTGCCGGAGGCCGCGGCGCCCGTTCGCCTGCAACGAGCCCTCGCCGACGGCGCCGGCGCCCTGCTGGCAGCCCTCCGCGCTCGTCGGCGCGCGCTGGTCGCGCTGCCGCTGCTCGCCCTGGCGGTGTGCGCGCTCGGCCTGCCCCGGGTCGAGTTCGTCGACAGCCCCAAGGCCCTGTACGCCGAGGACGCCGACCTCGCGGCCGAGCGGGATCGCGTCCGCGAGCGCACCTCGGGCATGGACGGGGCCCGGTTCGTGGTCGCGCAGGGGGAGGACGAGGAGACCGCCCTGCGGCGCAACGACGCGGCCGCGCTGCGCCTGCAGCAGGCGGTCGCCGCCGGTGAGCTGACGGGTTTCCGCTCGCTGCACAGCCTGGTGTGGTCGGCGGACCTCCAGCGCCGCAACGCGGCGGCGCTGGCCGCCCAGCGCGACCTCGCCTCGCGCCTGAGCGCGGCCCTGGGCGCCGCCGGCTTCCGCCCGGAGGCGTTCGCCGAGGGGCTGGCCGCCCTGCGCGAGCCGGCGGCGGCGCCGCTGACCCTGGAGGAGGTCACCGCCACGCCGCTGGGCGACCTGGCGGGGCGGCTGGTGGTCCGCGGCGAGGACGGCGGTGTCCTGATCCTCGCGGCTGGTGGTCCGCGGCGAGGACGGCGGTGTCCTGATCCTCACGCTCCTGCGCGGGGTCGCCGACGGCGAGGCGCTGTCCGCGCGGCTGCGGGCGGTCGAGGGGGTGGTGTACTTCGACCAGGAGCAGTTCCTGGCGGAGGTGTGGGGGACGTATCGCGCCCAGGTCCTGGTCCTGGTCGCGGTGGGGCTGCTGGCGGTGCTGGCGGTGGTGGCGGCGCGCTACCGCCGGCCGGGGCCCGTGGCCGCCGCCTTCGCCCCCGCGGTGCTGGCGGCGGGCACCACCGCCGCCGCGCTGGCGCTGGCGGGGGAGCCGCTGCACCTGCTGCACGTGGTGGCGCTGCTGCTGGTGCTCAGCATCGGCGCCGACTACGGGATCTTCCTGGTGGAGAGCGGGCGCCACGGCGGCGCCCGCGCGATCGAGGCCACGCTCCTCAGCATCGGGATCGCCTGCACGACGACCGCGCTGGCGTTCGGGCTGCTCGCCTTGTCGGAGCAGCCCGTGCTCCGCGCGATCGGCCTCACGACCTGGCTGGGGGTGGGCCTGAGCCTGGTCCTGGCGCCCACCACCCTGGTCCTGACCCGGGCCGAGGAGACGACGTGACCGCCGACGTGCAGGGGGACGTGCTGGTGATCGGCGGCGGCCCCGCCGGGGCGACCTGCGCGGCGCTGCTGGCCGGCGGCGGCGCCCGCGTGCTCGTGCTCGAGCGGGAGCGCTTCCCCCGGTTCCACATCGGGGAGTCGCTGCTGCCCTGCGCGAGCCCGGTCCTGCGGCGCCT
>JAWLGW010001160.1:0-2596 GCA_041690735.1 Planctomycetota bacterium | reverse complement strand
GCGCGGGAACGCTTCCTCTCCCTGTCCCTATTAAACGGAGGCGCACGAGCATGGATGGTCGCGTCGACCAGCCTCCGAGCCAGAAGACGCTCTCGCGCGGCCATCCATGATCGTGCACCTCCGTTTAGGAGAGCAGGTCGCTCGCAGCCATGGTGACGGCCGTTCGCTCCCGGAACACGGCGAACGCCTCGCTCCCCTCCGGGAGGTCGACGTCGCCTCGCACCAGCGCGGCGAGCACCGGCTCCGCGTCGAGCGCTGGCGGGGCGGCGGGCGCGCCGCCCTCGCGGCGGGTCAGCCGGGCCAGGAAGGCCCCGGGCGCCTCGTCCTCCCCGCGGGTGAAGCAGAGCAGCGCCTCGCCGCGGCGGAGGAGCACACGGCGGCAGCGCGCGGCGGCGTGAAGGAGCGTCAGCTCGAGCATGGTCATGCGCGCCCCGCTGCCGAAGTAGCTCAGGTAGTCGGGGGCCAGCTTGCGGATCGCCCGGTTGGAGGTGGCGACGTTGTTGTGCTCCAGCCGCCCCTTGGAGTAGACGTCGAGCCAGTGCAGGACGCCCTCCTGCAGGTCGAGGACCAGCGGCAGGTAGACCCCCCGCGCGCCCTGCAGGTCGAGCTTGAGCTCGACGGTGCGGGGGTCGAAGTGAGGGCCGAGCGGGTCCTCCCGGAGCATGAGGCCCGTGAAGGCCCGCTCCAGCTCGGAGAACGGGAGCCCGGCGTAGGCGTTGACGACCGCGACGGCGTAGCGGACCCCCATGGCCACGGCGCGTTCGCGCGTCACGTCGACGAACTCCGTCGCGCCGTCGGGAGGCGGCGCGTCTTGCAGATCCCCCGCGCTCACGGCGACCGCCTCGCCGGTCGCGTCGTCGAACCGCAGCTCGTAATAGGAGCAGCAGCCGACGTAGGACCACTCGGCGTCGTAGAAGCCGACCGAGAGGTCGAGGTCCGTGTCGGCGCCCGGGCGATCGGGTTGGCACCAGTGGAGGAACAGGCGCACCACCTTGCCCAGCGGGATCGGGAGCCGCGATCCCCGCGGCAGGGCGATCGCGCCAGGGCTGCGGGTGCGCTCGTTGAAGGGCGCCACCACGTCGGCCAGCGCTTCGTCGAGGAGAGCCACGTCGAAGGAGGGCCGCTCGCCGAAGCGGCGCAGCAGCTCGGCCTCGACCCGCTCCACGGCCGGGCCCGTGACCGCTGTCGGCAGTGGGGCGCGCACGTCCGGGACCGAGACGCCCCGCGCCACCTTCCCCCGAGGCCAGAACACCCGCACGGGTGCCGGGCGGTCGCGCCGCGCCAAGTGGTTGCGCAGAGTGACCAGCATCGGCGTGGGCAGGGCCGGGACGGCGGCCAGGAAGGCTCCCAGCAGGCGCCGCTGCGCTGCCTCGTCGTGTTCCGCCAGGCGCAGGCCGTGGTCGAAGCGGCGAGCGAGCTCGCCGGGTCGCTCCGCCAGCAGCGCCATGAAGCTCGCCGCGTCACGGCTTGCCGCGGCTCGCTCGAGACGACCGGCGTAGGTGGCGTGCGTCGGCGCGCGGCTGCCGTCGGGCGCCTTCTTGCGCACGACCCAGAAGGCGGCCGCGACCCGCGGGAACCGGCGGGCGTACTCGTGCGGGTGGAGGAACTCGCCCAGCCACACCCAGTAGGCGCGGTGACGCAGCATGTCCTCCACCAGCCGGTCCGGGTCGAGCCCCTCGAGGTAGGCCTGCAGCGCGCGACGGAGGCGGCGGGGCAGCGGGGCGACTCCGAACCGACGCACCTTCAGCGGGACGCGCAGGACGCGCTGGCTCCCACGGGTGGGCCCGCCCAGGAGCTCGGCCAGCCGCCCCCACCAACGGATCGGCGCGTCGCTGGCCCGCACCCGCCGCAGGCGCGGCTCGGGCTGCAGGCCGGGGTCGGCGCCCGAATAGCCGGCGACGAACCGCAGCGCGCAGGTGGCGGTGCTCCAGTGCGCCTGCGCGTGGGGGAGGACGAGGTCGGGGCCGAGCTCCCGAGCGAGCGCGCCGAAAATCAGGGCGACGTTCTCGCGCACCGGGATCTCCTGGGGCAGCTCGGCCAGGGCCGCCTCGCCGCCTTCACGGGCCAGGGCCCGCAGGTCCGCGGCGTCGTCGGGTGACAGGGGCTGGGCTCTGGCGCACAGCGCGCGCAGCAGGGCGCGCGCCTCGGCCGCGAGGTCGTCGCCCAGGTCGAGCAGGGTGAAGCGGACCTGCTCCCCTCCTGCGGAGGGCCTGCGGGTGGGCGGCTCCAGGAAGAACGGCGACGCGCGATCGACGTGACGCTCGCACACCGGGCAGGCGGAGTAGCTCGACCCGTCGAAGCACCGCTCGCACACGACGTGGCAGCACGGGTCGAGGACGTGGGTCGTGCTCGCGCCGCGGCAGGTCAGGCAAGGTTGGCCCGGGGCCTGCAGGAAGTGAGTGAGCACCCGCTGCCACCACAGCGCCTCGGTGTCCCGCGGGATCTCCTCGGGGAAACGCCGGAACAGGGGGACGTGCTGCTGGTCGGCGCCGCGCGCGGCCGCGAGGAGAGAGCAGGCCCAGCGCAGGTGTTCGGCGAGCAGCCTCGGCGGCAGGCGCTCCAGGCGCGCCTGCAGGCGCGCCGAAGGGACGGCGCC
>JAWLGW010001159.1:0-2601 GCA_041690735.1 Planctomycetota bacterium | reverse complement strand
CACCTGCGGGCGGAAGGTCCACTTCCTCGCCAAGGACACCCTGTTCCACAGCCGGCTGCTGCGGCTGTTCCTCGACACCCTGGGGGCGGTGCCGGTCAGACGGCGGCAGGACCACGCGAAGGCCGCCGCCAAGGGCGGGCTCGACAACGACGCCGCCTTCGCGGCCCTGTTCGACCTGCTGCGCGCGGGGGGGGCCTGCGGGATCTTCCCCGAGGGGATCAGCCACGCCGGCAGCGAGCTGGCGCCCCTGCGGACGGGGGCCGCGCGGATCTCCCTGGGGGCCTCGCGGCTGCGTCAGGAGACGGGCGGGGCGGCCGACGTTCAGGTCGTGCCGTGCGGCCTGACCTACCACCGCCGGACCCGCATGCGGGGGCGGGTGCTGGTCCAGTTCGGCGCGCCGATCCCCGTCGACGCGGCCCGCCTGGAGGCGGCGGCGCGCGACGAGCCGGCGGCCGTGCGCGCGCTCACCGGGGACATCGAGGCGGCCCTGCGGTCCCTCACCATCAACGCCCCCGACTTCGAGACCCTGCGGGTGCTCGACGCGGTCCGGCGCCTGTACACCCCGCGGGGGCGGGCGCTCTCGCTGGCCGAGCGCGCCGAGCTGACCCGCCGGTTCGTGGGCCACTACCTCGAGCTCATGACCCACCCCGAGGTGCAGGCGATCTACGAGCGGGTGGCCGAGTTCCAGGCCCGCCTCGACGCGCTGGGCCTGCGCGACCGCGACCTCGACGATCAGCTCACCCTCCCCCGCTGGATGTGGCGGGTCCTGCGCCACTGGGCGCTGGTGTTCGTGCTCGCCCCCCTGGCGCTCCCGGGGATCGTCCTGCACGCGCCGATCCTGGTGGCGGCCGTCCTGGCGGGGGACGGGCTGACACGCCGCAAGGACGTGATCGCCACCACCAAGATGATGACCCTCACCCTGCTGGTGCCCCTGGGGTACCTCGTGCTCACCGCCCTGGTGGTGGTGAGCACGCCCCCGGGCGACCAGGTGTGGGCGGGGCTGACGGCCGCCGCCGCCCTCCCCCTGTCGGGCTGGGCCACGATCCGCGTGCTCGAGCGGCAGGCCGCCTTCCGGCGGGCCGCCTACAGCCTCGGGACCATGCTGGTGCTGAGGCGCGCGGTGGACCGCCTGCGCGCCGAGCGGGCCGACCTGTCGCAGGCGATCTGGCAGGCGGTCGAGGACCTCGCCCCCCCCGACCTCGAGCGAATCATCGACCCGGGCGAGCTGCCGCGGGGCTGAGCTCGACCTCGCCCCGGCGGCCGCGCTCCTGCGCTACAGTCCCGGCATGCTCCGCCGCGTCGCGCTCCTGCTCTCGGCCCCCTGCCTCCTCACCCTGGGCGCGGGCTGCCTCGAGCCCGCCGCGCCGCCGCTGGCGCTGGACGCGCCCGACGAGGCGCCCCTGGGCGACGCCGCGCGCGCCGCCGGGCTGGGCGCGTTCGTGGGGCGGCACTGCGCGGGCTGCCACGACCCCGCCGAGGCGTCGGGCGGCGTGGTCCTGCCGACCGCGGTGACCGCCGAGGGCGTGCGCGCGGCCCGGGGCCTGTGGCGCGACGCCCTCGGTCAGCTGCGGCGCGGGGCCATGCCCCCTCGGGACGAGCCGCAGCCCTCGGCGACGGAGCGGGCGCAGGCGGTCACGTGGCTGGAGGCCCTGCTGGAGCGACGCGGCCCCCTCGACCCGGGCCGCCCGACCCTGCGCCGCCTCAACCGGGTCGAGTACGACAACACGGTGCGCGACCTGTTGGGCGTGACGGCGCGTCCGGCCGCGGCCACCTTCCCCGACGACGAGGTGGGGGAGGGCTTCGACCGGATCGGCGACGTGCTGACGGTGCCGCCGCTGCTCCTCGAGCGCCTGCTCCTGGCCGCCGAGGCGGTCGCCGAGGAGGCGGTGCTGGTGTTCGAGCCGGCGCGGGCGCGGGTCGAGGCGGAGGCCATGCGGCGCGAGGCGCGGGGGCGCGATCGGGGCGAGCTGGCCTGGCTGGTGACCAACGGCCGGCTGGTGACCGAGGTCGACCTGCCCCACCCGGGGGAGTACGCCCTGCGGGTGCGCGCCTGCGCCAGTCAGGCGGGGGACGAGCCCGCGCGCATGGCGTTGGCCGTGGACGGCCGCGCGGTGGCGACCGTGGAGGTCGAGGCCGAGGCGGCGGCGCCGGCGGTGTACGAGGCGCGGGTGCGCCTGGAGGCGGGGCGCCACACCGCCTCGGTCGCCTTCGTCAACGACTACTACCGGCCCGAGCACCCCGACCCGCGCCGGCGGGACCGCAACCTGGCGGTCGACTGGCTCGAGGTGGAGGGGCCCCGCGAGCGACCGCCCCTGCCGCGGTTCCACCGGGAGGTCGTCGAGCGCGAGGCGCAGGAGGGCGCCGCCGCCGAGCCGCGGGAGCGGGCGCGCCGCGCGCTGGCGCCGCTGGTCCTGCGGGCGCTCCGGCGGCCGCCGCGGCCGGGTGAGGTGGAGCGGCTGGCCCGGCTGGCGGCCGATGAGGCCGAGCTCACCGGCTCGTTCGAGCGCGGGCTGCGGGCGGCGATCGCCGCCCTGCTGGTGTCGCCCCACTTCCTGTTCAAGGTCGAGCTCGACCCGGAGCCGGGCGATCCCGCCGTCCACC
>JAWLGW010001158.1:0-2605 GCA_041690735.1 Planctomycetota bacterium | reverse complement strand
GCTGTTGATATTCCGTGTTCGATCTCTCCGGGCGACCGCGGCTCCCTATGGCGACAGCCTCGGGGGCCGAAGCCCCCCCGCAAACCACACTGGCCCCCTGCAGCGCCCCCTGTTAGAACGAAGCCTGGTCGTCCCTGGGCGTTTTGCCGCGGTGTTCCCTCCGAGGTCCCCTCATGGCGCGGGTCGCGCTCCGCTTGGTCCGAGGCGCTCGAGAGGGGGAGCTGGTCACCCTCGACGACAACCAGACGATCATCATCGGGCGGGGCTCCGAGGCGACCTACCGGATCCAGGACCCCTCGATCTCACGCCGCCACTGCCAGATCGCCAACACGCCCCGCGGGCTGGTGGTCGCCGACCTCGGCTCGTCCAACGGCACCTACGTCAACGGGCAGCGGCTCGACGCCGGCTGGCGGGCGCTCGGTCAGAACGACCAGGTGATCCTGGGCCAGAACGAGATCCGGGTGATCGGCTTCCAGCAGCAGCAGCCGGTCATGCAGCAGTACCGCTGCGCCCACTGCGGCCGGGTGATCACGCCCCAGGAGCTGCAGGCGCAGCAGTATCGGCAGGACACCAACGGGCGGCTGGTGTGCGCCACCTGCGTGAAGCAGTTCGACTTCGACCCCAACATGGTCGAGGGCTTCCAGATCCAGAAGAAGCTCGGCCAGGGCGCCTTCGGGGCGGTGTTCCTGGCCCGCCAGCTGTCGAGCGGCCGGGTGGTGGCGCTCAAGACGATCCGCCCCCAGCACGTCAGCAACGAGAAGGACGTGCAGCGCTTCTTCCGCGAGGCGGAGACGGGGCGGCAGCTGGTCCACCCCAACATCACGCAGATCTACGACGCCGGCGAGAGCAAGGGCGTCTATTACATCGCCATGGAGTTCATCGACGGCAGCGAGGCCTCCAAGCTGATCGAGCAGTTCGGCCGCCTCGACGTGGGCTACTCCATGCGGGTGACCATCCAGATCGCCAACGCGCTGCAGCACGCCTACGAGCGGGGGATCGTCCACCGCGACATCAAGCCCGAGAACATCATGGTCACCCAGAGCTGCGTGGCGAAGCTGGTGGACTTCGGCCTCGCCAAGAGCTTCGCTCAGGCGGGGCAGAGCGGGCTGACCGCGCCCGGCGAGGGCATGGGGACCCTGGCCTACATGCCGCCCGAGCAGCTCGACAACGCGCTCAACGCCGACCAGCGGTCGGACATCTACAGCCTGGGCGCGACCCTGTACCACATGCTGACCGGGCAGCGGCCCTTCAACGAGAAGACGACCCGCTCGTTCATCATGAAGATCCTCAACCAAATGCCGCCCCCCCTGCGGCAGGTGAACCCGGCCGTCCCGGCGGAGATCGAGGACATCGTGTCGCGGGCGATGGCCAAGAAGCCCGAGGACCGCTACCAGCAGCCCAAGGAAATGGAGGGCGAGCTCACCGCCCTCTTCCAGAAGCTCGCCCAGGAGTTCGCCTCCCGCTCCGGCGAAATGTAGCGGCTCGACCGCGCGGTTCGGCCCACGTTCGGGTCGGACCCTGTGGAAACTCTTGCCCATCGAGTCCGGTCGTGCGACGCACCGAGCGGCGCGTGGCCAAACCCCCGCTGCGGTGCGGAGACGGCCCCACAAGTCGGGCCGTGAAAAGGGTCCGCAAAACGCGCGTGCGGGTGCCGAGCGCCCTAAGCGCGTTGGCCCCAGCCAGTTCTCGCTCGCGTTCCCTTGCGGCACCGCCGTTGCTCTGGGCTCGGTGGTCAAGGGAGAGGAGCTACCCATGTTCAAGCCAGATGAAGGGATCCTCGGCGATCACCCGAGCATGCAGGCCTTGTCGGCCCGTATCGATCGAGTGGCGGCGAGCAACCTCCCGGTCCTGATCCGCGGCGAGACGGGGACGGGCAAGGAGCTCGTGGCCCGCACGATCCACCGCCGCTCGGGCCGCACGGGCCCCTTCGTGTCCGAGAACTGCGCGGCGCTGTCGGACTCGCTGCTCGAGGCCGAGCTGTTCGGCCACGAGTCGGGCGCGTTCACCGGCGCTCAGGGTCAGCGTGACGGCCTGTTCACGCGCGCCGACGGCGGCACCCTGTTCATCGACGAGATCGGAGACATGTCGGAGGCGATGCAGGCCAAGCTCCTGCGCGTGCTCCAGGAGGGCGAGATCCGGCGCCTCGGCGGCGAGCGGTCGGAGCCCGTCGACGTGCGGGTGATCGCCGCCACCCACAAGGACCTCGACGCCCTGGTGCGCGAGGGGCGCTTCCGGCAGGACCTCCTGTTCCGGCTGGCGGTCCTCGAGGTCACGGTGCCCTCGCTGCGCGAGCGCCTCAGCGACCTACCGCTGCTGACCGAGCACTTCCTCGAGCGGCTGGCCCGCGAGGAGGACGACCGGGTGCCCCTCATGCTGAGCGAGGAGGCCCTCGACCGGCTGCTCACGCACGACTGGCCCGGCAACGTGCGCGAGCTGGAGAACGCGGTGCGGGTCGGCGCCCTGTTCAGCAACGGCGACGAGCTCGACCCCGACGCGCTCCCGATCGGCCCGGGCGCGGTGCGCAAGCCCACCGCCCGCGACGACCGCGAGCTGAGCTACCAGGAGCTGCTGTCGACCCTCGAGTCGCGGGAGCGGGACTACATCG
>JAWLGW010001157.1:0-2606 GCA_041690735.1 Planctomycetota bacterium | reverse complement strand
GCTGTCACGGACTGCGGATCTGGCGCTGAAGTGGGTGGAGGACTTCGTCGTTCCCGTGCTGAATCAGGCGGAGGCATCCGCGTTGACCGCCGAGGAGCGAGCGGCCCTCGCCCCTGTCGTGGCGCAGATCGACCAGCAGATCGATCAGCTGGAGGGGACCCTGGGGACCGTCTCACTCGTGCAGGCGGAGGGGCTCCACGGTGGCCCGGGCCTCGACTCGGCCGAGGCAGACCTGGCGGCCCTGCTCTCCCGCCTGCGCGAGGTGCGGGACCGGCTGGAGGCCCTCGCCAAACACCCGTAACGGGCTGTCCGACTCGTTACGGATACTCGCCGGCATGAGTGACCGGCTATTTCGTGTTGTGTTAGCGGACCCCCCCTGGCGGTATGACCAGGGGGAGCGGCTGAACGGCGGCATCGAGTACGACACGATGACCGACGCCGACATCTGCGCGTTGGGTCCTTGGGTAGCTTCCGTGGCGGCTCCGTCGGCGGCGCTGCTTCTGTGGGCGACGCTGCCGCGCCTCGACGCCGCCCAAGCCGTAGTCGACGCCTGGGGGTTTCGGTTCAAGACAGCCGTGCCATGGGTGAAGACCGCCCCCTCGTCTGGCAGCATTCGCCGAGGCATTGGGTTCTGGTTCCAGGGCGCCGCCGAGCTGCTGATCGTCGCCACGCGCGGCCGGATCAGCTCGGGTCGCACAGGTGTCCTCGGGCTGCTGGAGGGCCAGGGGCGAACGTTCTACGCGCCGAGGGGTAAGCACAGCGCCAAGCCCTCAGGCATCCACGACTACGCCGAGGCGCACCTTGGGGGACCATTCCTTGAGCTGTTCGCGCGCGAGGTGCGGGCCGGCTGGACTGCCCTTGGGCACGATACCGGCTGGCGGCTCACCCCCTCAGGGCCCGCAAGAGCGGCCGGCCGGCGCGCCACCCAGCCCCACGGCTGGTGGGCTGCTCCAGGCCGCGCGTGCGAGTGGTGCGGCGCCCACTTCGTGCCACGGCGAGCGGACGCGCGATACCACGCGAACGCCTGCCGGCAAGCCGCCTACAGAGCCAGGCTGCCCGCAGTCACCTGATTGCATACCAGGTATCCGTTTGTAGTCGCGCGTATTCCTCTGTAGTGCGTTGCACTGCATTCTCAGCGCATTCTCCTAGGCGCCTGTGTGTCGCAAGTTAGGGGAAGTGCTTGCGCTCCGCCTGCGAGGTGGCTACAAGCAAGTCGGCCCGAGCCGAGGTGGCACCCTCGACCCGGGCCTAGACCACGAACCCATCTGACAGGAGACGGGACCCATGGCCCTAGCGGCGAACCATACCAAGACCCCCCCCATCAACTTCACGGAGGCCCGCAGGGCCTTCGTCCGGCGACGGATCGAGCGCGCCGAGCGCGCCCACGAGCTGGCGCAGGACCCGGCCGCAGTGCGGCAGGCCCTCCGCGACGTGGACGAGCTGCTGCTCCCCAAGGAGCGGGCCCTGCTCGAAGGCAACGAGCCCGGCTTGGACGGCGACCTGGTAGGCCATGACGTCGTGGAGGAGCTGGGCGTCCTGCTGGAGCGCCGGGGCGCGCACGACGCCCTCCTGGCGGTCGACGTGGCCGCGAGGGCGGGTGAGTCGCTGTGGGGCGACTGCGAGGTCTCCCTGCTCGAGCGCGCGGTGTGGGACGCCGAGCTGGCGGCCGCTGACGCCGCCTCCGCCGCCTACGACGGGCCCGGCGGCGACCTCGGCCGCGACCTCGTGCGCAAGCCGGCGGCGCGGCGAATGAGGGCCTACCTCGTCGAGAAGCTCCTCCCGCTGCTGGAGGAGCTGGCGCGGCCCTGTCGGTGCGGGGCCCCGGCGACGGTGGAGGCCCTCCAAGCGGGCGAGTGGGTATCGTGCTGCGACAGCTGCGCGGAGGGCGGCTCAGCGCTCCTCGCACCGCGGATCGCAAAGGACATCGTCGAGCAGCGGGAGGACGCCTCCGAGTAGACAAGACGCCAGGCGAGGGCCGGCAATCCAGGCCCCCGGCCCTCGCTGGCGCACCCGCAACCCAACGCCGACCCCGAGCGCCCCGTGAGTGACCCTCGCGGGGCGCTCGCATTCCGGATCGCCAACAGACGGGCGAGAATCGCCGTTTTACGCCAGTCGCCCGCCTCGCCTGCGTGGCTTCCGCTAGGCGGCCTAGGGCTTGCGTCGGCGCGACGGTGCCGCTGCTGGCCGAACACCGGCCGAAAAACCTTGCAACTACGGGCCTCACAGCCCGTGTGCCACGGGTGAGCACAGAAGCCCGAGAACGGGCTGATTCCTGGCAAGTCTAGGCACTCTGGTGGGTTCTGAAAATTTCGTCAGCGTGGTGTGTTCCCTTGTGCGCAGGCAAGCAGCCAGGAGGAACCGAATGCGAGCCAAGCCAGCGAAGCCGAGGTCTCAGCAGCCTACCCCGACGATCACCTTCCGGCTCGAGCGCGAGCTGATCCCCGAGATGGACGCCGCCGCGCACGAGCAGCAGCGGAACCGGAGCAACTACATCCGCGCGCTCGTGATCGAGGCGCTCGCCAAGCGGCGGGCCGAGCAGGCGCGCGAGCGCGAGGCCCGGGTCGCCGCGCTGCTCCAGGGCGGCGGCAAGGAGGCGGTGGCGTGAA
>JAWLGW010001156.1:0-2609 GCA_041690735.1 Planctomycetota bacterium | reverse complement strand
CTCCACAGGGGCGCCCCTCGCGCGGATATGCGGGGACCAGAAGGTGAACGCAGCCACCCTGTCGCCCGACCTCCGCCGCCTGCTCGTGGCGGACGAGCGAGGTGGGCTCTCCCTGTGGGACCTGACGGTGGAGCCGACGGCGCCGCTGTGGAGCGTCTCGCAGGCTCCGATCGGAGTCGTGAGCTTCACGCCCGCCGGGACGCACTTCATGAGCGCGGGTGTGGACGGCAGCCTCCACCTGCGGGAGACGGCCACCGGTGAGCCCATTCGGGCCCTGGTCGGGCACCAGGGGATCGTGACCTGCGTCACCGTCAGCGCCGACGGCCGGTGGGCCTTCACCGGCGGCTTCGACCGCAAGGTGCTGCGGTGGGAGCTGGCGGAATGAGCCGTCCCACCTGGCGGAAAGGCGGCTGAAACGGACGGTCCGAGGCGCTGCCCCCAAAGGAGTTGTATCGGCCACTCCCTTGCGCCGTCCCCGGCGCACCGGGAGCGCCTCATGTTCTTTTCACGCGCCGCAGCCTTCCTCCTGGTCCTGGGGACCCTATGGGCGGCGCCCGCCTTGGCGGCGCCCAGCCTGCCCGCCTTCAACGCCGCCCTCGAGCGGGAGTACGACCGGCTGCGGCCGCAGGCGGAGGCGCTCCTGCGTAAGGAGGCCCAGCAGCGGCTGGCGACCTTCCACCACCAGGAGAAGAAGGTCGAGGTGCGGGTCACCCGCCTCGACCGGATCTCCCTCGACCTGGGCGCGGCGCCGGGTCTGACCGCGATCGAGCCGAGCCGCCTCGCGGTGCGCGCGCCGCTGCGCGGCGCCTGGGGCTTCGAGGTGGCGGGCAGGGTCGAGGTCCGGGTCAAGTTCCTGTGGCGGTGGCGGACGTACGACATCCCGGTGCGGATCATCGTCGAGCGCCTGTCGGCGACGACCGCCCTGCGCCTCGACGCCAGCGATCCGGCCCGGCCTACCCTGCAGCGGTTCGAGCGCCCGCGGGTGAAGGTCAAGGTGAAGCTGCGCTCCCGCCGCTTCATTCCCGGGCTCGTCCTGCGGGTGGCGAGCCCCTTCGTGCGGCGGGCCGCCCGCAAGGCCGCGGAGAAGGCCCTGGATCGGCTGCTCGACGACCTGACCCCGCGCCTGCAGGAGCTGACGGCGGCGCCCCCCACCGGGCGCGGCGCCGCGCCGGCGCCCCTCGCCCCGCTGCCGCCCGCGCCCCCCGCGGCCGCGGTCGACCTGGCGGCGCTGACGGCGGCCATGGAGCAGCGGCGGCAGGACTACGTGCGCCACTCGGCGCCGGCGGGCAACGCCTACGGGCAGCTGTGCCGCCTCGAGCTGGGGCAGCCCGTCGACCGGCGATCCCTCGACGCCCACCTCGACTTCATCGACAGCCGCCAGGACAAGGCAGACTTCTACGCCAGCCGCGTGCTGAGGATCCTGTACCTGCACGGGACCAGCCCGCTGCTGCCGGCCGACTGGCTGGCCCGGGCCGAGCGCACCCTGCTCGGGTTCCGCTACTGGATCGACGAGCCCAACCCCGACAGCATGGTGTTCAGCTCCGAGAACCACCAGATCCTGTTCGCCACCTGCGAGCTGCTGGCCGGGAACCTGTACCCCAACCGGGTGTTCACCAACGACGGGCGGACCGGCGCCGAGCACGCGGCCAAGGCTCGCGCCAGGATCCTGCGCTGGCTCGATCACCGGCTGCGGTTCGGCTTCAGCGAGTGGTACTCGCCCGTGTACTACCCCCACGACGTGGCGCCGCTGCTCAACCTGATCGACTTCTCTGGGGACCCGCAGATCGAGGTCCGGGCCAGCATGGTCCTCGACCTGCTGCTGTTCGACCTCGCCCGCCTCACGCACCAGGGCAGCTTCGGGGTGACGGCCGGGCGGGTGTACGAGGAGCACAAGCTGTCGGGCCGCAACCAGGGGATCGGCGACCTGATCGAGGTCCTGTTCGGGACCCGCGGCGCCTTCCGCGGGCGGGGCGCCACGGCGGCCACCAGCTTCGTCACCTCGCGCCGCTACCGGGTCCCGCAGGTGCTGCTGGCGATCGGCGTCGACAAGGACGGCCGGTTCGTCGATCGGACCCGCATGGGGATCGACTTCAGCGAGGGGCCGGCCGAGGGGATCGGCTTCCAGAGCCTCGAGGACGGCATGTTCTGGTGGAGCAAGAGCGCCTTCTTCGCCCCCGAGGTGCTGCCCCTCACCCGCCGCATGATCGAGGCCTGGGACCTGTGGGACCAGGAGCCGTTCCGCCGCCTGAAGGTGCTGCGCGACGCGCCCGACGCCCTGCTCCCGTACCTCGCCAACCAGCTGTCGCCCGCCACGCACGGGCCGGTCCTGTCGCGGGTGAACCTGTACACCTTCCGCAACGGCGAGGCGCAGCTCTCCAGCGCGCAGGCCTACCGGCCGGGGCAGGTCGGCTTCCAGCAGCACGCCTGGCAGGCGACCCTCGACCTCGACGCGTCGGTGTGGACCACCCAGCCGGGCGTGGAGGGGCGCGGCGGCGAGGTCCCCGCCACCTGGACCGGCAGCGCCTCGCTGCCGCTGGTCGTCCAGCAAGAGGACGTGGCGGTGATCCTGTACACCCCGCCCACCCTCCTGCGGGAGGCTCCCGTCCCCG
>JAWLGW010001155.1:0-2613 GCA_041690735.1 Planctomycetota bacterium | reverse complement strand
CCGGCGCTCTTCTTGCCGGCGCCCTTCTTCTTGCCGCCGCCCTGGGCCTTGCGGGTCCCCTCGCTCATCGCGCCCCCTGGCCGAGGTGGCGCCGCCAGGCCTCCACCGCCCGGCTCCACGAGGCGGGCTCGCCCTGGACCGGGTCGTTCACGTCGACCCCGGTCAGGCGGCGCAGCGCGTGGTGCAGCGCCCGCAGCTCGTGCCACCCCTGGTGGCGCCCCAGCGCCTCGATCAGCGCCGGCACCGCCCGCCCGCCGTCTCCCCGCGCGCCGAGCGCCTCGGCGGCCGCCAGGCGCACCGCCGCGTCCCGGGCGGCCAGCGCCCGCTCCAGTCCCTCGCGCGCCGCGCCGCCGTCGCGGCTGGCGAGCCCCTCCACGGCCGCCAGGCGGCTGCTGGCGACCGGGTCCTTCCGCCCGCGGAGCAGGAGCCTCGCCGCCTCGGGCTCCTGGCGGCCGGCCAGCACCCGGAGCACCTCAGGACGAAGCACGCTCGCATCCTCCTGCAGCAGGTCGGCCAGCACCTCGAACGACACCTCGGCGCCGACCTGCACCAGGGCCAGGTGCGCCGCGCGGACCACCTCGGGCGCCTCGTCGCGCAGCGCCTCCTGCAGGGTCTCCTGCTCGCCCCGATCGGCGCTGCGCCCCAGCGCCTCCACCGCGAACCGGCGCACCTGCCGGTCGGGGTCTCGGAGCGCCGCCGCCCGCAGGGCCGCGCGCGGCGCGGCGGCCTGCGCGCCGACCTCCCGCAGGATGAGCGCCGCGAACCGCCGCTCCCGCGGCGCCTCCCCCGGCGTCAGCGCCGGTCCGTCGCCCAGGTCGAGGAACGTCGTGACCCGCGCCAGCAGCTCTGGGTCGGCGATCCAGGGCCGGTCCTTGAGGGCGAACACCGCCCGCAGCGCCCCGGCCCGCACCTGGCGCCGAGGGCTCGCCAGGGCCTCGACCAGGACGCGGCGGTGCTCGAGCACCCCGGCCGGATCCTCGGGCGGCGGCGACGCCCCCCGCTCGGGCGCCTCGCTCCGGCCGCCCACCTCGAACACCACCAGGTGGTAGGTCTCGCTGTCGCTCAAGAAGCGCTCGACGTACAGGCCGAAGCTGCCCGGATCGCGCAGGGCCACCAGGCGCCCCAGGGCCCAGCTCCCCAGCGCCCCTGGCTGCTGGGCGAGCGAGCGCAGGATCGGGGCCTGCGCCGCCCACAGCCCCGCGACCAGCAGCACCACCGCCCCCACCAGCGCGGGGAGGCGACGCCGCAGGAAGCTGCTCCGCCGACGCCCCTGGGTGGCGCGGTCCTGCGCCAGCCGCGCCCGCAGGGCCGAGCCGCCGCGCCCGGGCGGCCGACGAGTCGTCCCCTCGGCAGAGGCGAGCACGGGCGCCGGCGCCGCCCGGCCGGCGACCACCACGACCACCCGAGGTCGGCCCTGGCCGGCCGGCGCCGTGAGGGGACGGCGTCCGTCCCGATCGTCCTCGAAGGCCCCCGGTTCGCTCACGGGCCGAAGTATACCGGCTGGCGCCCGAGCCACGTCGCGCCAGCAGGGAGCACGCCGCGCGCGCGGCTCACGACAGCGGGAGGAACGGATTCCAGCTGAGCGTCTCGCGCCGCTCGTTGTCGAGCTCGACCTCGTCGTGGATCAGGTCGAGGAGCCGCTCCTTGCACTCCTCGAGGAAGGCCTCGCGGTCCATGGTGACCTGCCAGCTCTTCATGATCCGCTGGATCGGGTCGGCGTCGCGCGGCTTGGGCCGCCCGTCCACCGCCTTGGCGAGCGAGCGGCTCATCTCGGCGGGCACCGCCAGCTTGGGCTGCGCGGCAGGCTGCTCGTCGACCCCCGACTCGCGCCGCACCTCCAGGGGAGGCGGCGGCTTGGGCGCCTCCCGCAGGGACGCCTGCGCCACGTACCGGTGCTCCCGCCCGTAGGCCTCCGCCTCCAGCTCGCGCCGCTCACGCGCGCCCACCTGCTCGGGCACCCGGCCCTGGTGGGCCTGCACCGCGTGGGTCGCCTCGTGCACCAGGGTGCCCATGCCCTCCACGGTGTCGGGCGCCAGGGCGCCGCTGCCGAACACGATCCGGTCGTCCAGGGTGAAGGCCTGCGCCTGCAGCTGGCGCGCTAGCTCCTCGGCCCGCGCCCCGCTGTAGGTGCGCACCTGCCCCAGGTCCTCGCCCAGCGCGCCCTCCAGGCGCTGGCGCACCGACCACTCCAGCGGGAGGCCGGGCTTCTCGAGGTCCCGGAGGCGCTCCACCAGGAGCGTCATCTGTTCGCGCTCGCCGGCGTCCAGGCGCCCCCACTCCTCCAGCCAGGCGCTCCCGTCCAGCCCGCCGCCCCCGCGCGCCCAGCGCGAGCCGATCCCGCCCGCCAGGGCCAGGTTCGCCACCCGGTCGCCGTCCTGCTTGAACAGGAACTGGCTCAACCAGCCCAGGCCCGTGATCGCGCCGCTCGCCATGAGCAGCGTGTACCAGTAGCGCTGCCACAGCCGCTGCAGGGCCGGCTCCTGCCGCGCGATGTGCTCGATCCCGCCGGCGAGAGGCATGTCCTCCGTGACCTCGAACAGGTGCGTCTTGGTCGGCCACACGGCCGTCCAGGCCTCCTTGCCCTCGCCCATCTTGATCGGGATCCGGACGTCG
>JAWLGW010001154.1:0-2621 GCA_041690735.1 Planctomycetota bacterium | reverse complement strand
CTCCCCCGCACCGCCACCTGGCGCAGCGACCCGAGGGCGAACTTGCTGGCGAGGCTGAGGCTGCCCCCTCCGCGGAGCTCTCCCGCCTCCACCGCCAGGGCGGCGCCGTACGCGTCCACGGCGTCGCGCGCGGCTGCCTCGGCCGGGTGCACCACCAGGCGCACCGCGCCGTGCGGCTCCGTCAGGGCGATCAGACCGTGGCGGCGGGCGACCTCCAGGTGGAGCGCGACCTCGGCCGCGGCCCGCGGGTCGTCCCCCGGCGCCGACGCCAGCGTCGCGGCGCCCTCTCCGCGGCGCAGCGCGAGCTGCGCCTGCAGGGCGCGCGCCTCCAGCGGCGCGCCCTCCGCCCCCAGCGCGCGCGTCAGCGCCGCGGCGGCCTCCTCCCAGGCGCCGCGGCGCAGGCAGCGCCTCGCCAGGGCGACCTGGCTGGCGGGCGCGGCGTCGGCGGCCAGAGCGGCCTCCACCGCGGCGGCCTGCAGCGCAGCGTCGGCGCCGGGCAGCTCGAAGAGCCGGGCCGCCAGGCGCGCGCTGCGTCCTGGCTCGAGGCTGTCCGGCGCGCTGCCCCGGCGCGCCAACAGGAGCGCGGCCAGGGCGACCTCGCCGGCGCGCGCCACGGACGGGACCCGATCGGCGGCGAGGGACCGCAGCACCCCCTCCGCCCGCGAGGCGGCCACGCCGCCACCGCGTGAGCTCGCCACCGCGACCGCCAGGGCGCAGGCCGTCCGCAGCGCCGGGTGGCGCGCCTGCGCCAGCGCCTCCAGGACCGGCGCCCGGGCTTCGCCCAGGCGCGGCGCGAGCTCGAGGAGCGTCAGCGCGGCCGCCGCCGCGGCGGGCTCGTCCGCGGCGGCGCGCTGCGCCCAGGGGCGCGCGCCGCCGGCCAGCGCCTCCTCCGAGGAGGGCGCCAGCGCTCCGATCGCCAGCGCGCTGCTGCGCGCCGCCTCCCGCAGGATCGGCGACGCGTCCCCGTCGGCAGCCAGCGCCACCAGCGGGCGGCGCACGTCCGCCTGCGGGAAGCGGGCGGCCGCGATCGCCGCCTGCAGCCGAGCGGCCGGAGGCGTGGCGGGGTCGCGCAGCCGGGCGGCGACCGAGGCGGCTTCGTGAGCCAGCAGGGCCTCCAGAGGGTGTCCGCTCAGCCGCTCGTACAGGGTCGACCAGCCGGCGGCCAGGGCGCCCACTGCCTCCTCCGCGAGCCAGGCCTCGACCAGCGGCTCGAGCGCGCCCGCCGCGTAGGGGTCGGCGACCAGCGCGCGCCAGTGGGCCTCTTCGGCGCTGCGCCTCCAGCCGCGCGCGCGCGCCTCGCCGGCCTCCAGGCGCGCTATGCGCGCCGGGAGGTCATGCGCCGGACAACCCGCCGCCGCCGCCGCTCGGTAGTCGGTGAGGGCCTCCTCGAGGCGGCCGGCGCGCTCGGCCAGCCGCGCGCTGACGTAGCGCCCCACGCCGTCGCTCGGGTCGCCGCCTCGCGCCAGCAGGCGGGCGGCCTCCTCCTCGCGCCCTTCGAGGAGGGCCAGCGCGGCGAGCCCGTGCCAGGGAGCGGGCAGCGCGGGCTCGAGGTCGCGCGCGGCCTCGAGGGCCGCCCGGGCCTCGCCCACGGCCGGGTCGGTGAGGGGGGCGCCGCCCAAGGCCGCCGCCAGACCGGCGGCGGCGCCCCCCGCCGGCCGAGCGGCGGCCGCCGCGTCGCCGCCGCCCGCCCGGACCGCGGCGCCGGCGGCGGCCCCCAGCGCCATCCCCGCCAGGGCCGCGACCACCAGCGCGGAGCGCCGAAGCGGCGCGCCCTGCAGGCCGATCCGGGGCGCGGCGGTCGGCGCGCCTCCCGCCGCCCACCCGGCCAGCGCGTCGGCCAGGGCCGCCGCGGAGGGGAAGCGCCGCCCCGGCTCCTTCTCCAGGCAGCGCAGGCAGATCGCCTCCAGCGCCGGGTCGAGGTCGGGCCGGCTGGCCGTCGGCCGCGGCGGGGGGTCCCGCACCACGGCGACCACGACGTTCATGGCGGCGCCGCCCGAGAACGGCGGCTCCCCCACCAGCATCTCGAACAAGGTGGCGCCCAGGGCGTAGACGTCGCTGCGGGCGTCCAGCTGCTCCTTCTGTCCCCGCACCTGCTCCGGGGGCATGTAGGCGGGGGTGCCCACCATCTGCCCCGTCGCCGTGAGGCTGATCTCGGAGTCGAGCGCCTTGGCGAGGCCGAAGTCGGTGATCAACGGTTCCCCGTTGGTGTCGAGCATCACGTTGGCCGGCTTGAGGTCGCGGTGCAGCACCTGCTGGTCGTGCGCCGCCTGCAGCGCGCGCGCCAGCCGCTCGGCCAGGCGCGCGGCCTCCCGCGCCTCGAGGGGCCCCTCCCGCTCGATCCGGGCCTTGAGCGACTCCCCCTCGATCAGGTCCATGGCCAGATAGCTCTGGCCCTGATCCGTGCCCACCTCGTGCACGGCGACGATGTTCGGGTGGCGGAGGCGAGCCGCGGCGCGGGCCTCCACGGCGAACCGCTGCCGCGCGTGAGCGTTGGGGTTCAGGATCGTCTTGAGCGCGACGCGGCGGTGGAGCCCCGTGTGCCGCGCCACGAACACCGCGCCCATGCCCCCGTGCGCCAGCAACCACTCGATCTCGTAGGGACCGAGCCGGCGGGGCGCCGC
>JAWLGW010001153.1:0-2623 GCA_041690735.1 Planctomycetota bacterium | reverse complement strand
CGCGCCAGCGGCGACCGCGGGCGACTGACCGCAGCTGGAGGTCTCCATGCGCGCTCGGGTCCTGGCGCTGACGCTCGCCCTCTCCGCCCTCTCCACCGCCGTCGCGCAGGAGGAGCAGCCCGCCGAGGCCGCCGTCGCGCTGCCGGCCTGGGCCCCGGCCTGGAAGCTGGGCGACTGGTGGGAGGTGCGGACCTACCACAAGGACATGAGGCGCGAGCTCGCCTCGCCGAGCCCCGCCGAGGGGGCCACGCCGCGCCTGCCCGAGGACCCGCGGGCCGCGCCGTTGCCAGGCTTCCCGCCCCTGCGCAACGGGATCCCCGAGGGCTACAAGGAGGGCAACCGCTTCAGGCTCGAGGTCGTGCGCCGCGAGGAGGTCAAGTACGAGGACGACGCTCCCGGCACGGCGCCGGAGGTGTTCTGGGTCGTCTCGCTGCGGGCCCTGGAGGGCCCCGCCCGTGCGGCGGAGCTGTGGTACGCCGCCCACGACCTCGTGCTGTCGAAGGTCGTGCTCGACCCGGGCGAGCGGGCGCGCGAGGGGTGGCTGCGGGGCACCGCTCAGCTCGGGGTGCCGCAGTCGCTGCAGCTCGGCTTCCCCCTCGACTGGCCCGACCTGTCGGCCGCCAGGGAGCAGCGCGCGACCGTGCAGAGCGGGCCCCGTCCCTTCGAGCAGCGGGTGCGGGTCGTCGCCGCGGGGACGCCCGAGGAGGAGGTGCAGGTCCTGCTGCAGGAGGTCGAGCGCAAGGAGCAGCGCGACGTCCCCCGGGTGCGGACGCTGTTCAGCTTCGCCGAGGGCGAGCGGTTCTGGTCGAGGATCCTGGCCGGGAACCTGGTGGCCGAGCGGGTGGCTTCGGGTCGCAAGGGCGACTGAACGGATCTCCCAAACCTGGGCGCCTGAACCGTATCCCGAACCCGCTCGGCCCCACGGCATCCGGAAATATCGCTCTTACATGGGGTTGGGCCCCTGGTCCCCGACGTGCTAGTGAGCGGGGCGAGAGCACCCGGAGGAGCCCGCCCATGACCGCCCGATCCGCCCGATCCGCCCGATCTCCACACCTCGCGGTAGGCCTCGCCCTGTTGGCCGTCGCTGCCTTGCCTGCGCGCGCCCAGGAGGCGGCCACCCTGTCCGACCTGGTGGCCCGCGCCCAGGGCGGTCCCGCGCCCGCCGCGACCCTGCTGCGGAGCCTGGGCGACCTCCAGGACGGCGCCGTCGACGCCGCCGAGGTGGCCGCGGCAGCGCGCACGGCGCCCGCGGGTCCGCTCGCCGAGTTGCTGGCCGGGGTCAAGTCGATCCGCAAGGCCGGGGGCCTGGTGACGATCGAGCGGGACGCCCCGGTCGAGGTCGAGCTGGGGACCGGCCAGCTCCGGGTGGCAGAGACGGCGCGGATTGCCGTCGATCGGGGGCAGGTCGAGGGCCTGCGCCCGGTCGATCGCGAGCGGCTGGCGGCGAACGAGGGCGAGTTCGTCCGGGTGCGGGCGATCTCGGGGCTCGAGCTGGACGGGTCGCCGCTGCGGGCGCTCGTGACGGTGGAGCAGCAGGGTGAGCCGGTGACCCATGTCGCCCGTGGCGCGTCGGGCACCGCCGAATGGTCCCGGGTCGAGTCGGCGCCGGCGGCGCAGGAGGAGGCCCAGCAGGCGGCGGCCGCCGTCGCGCCGATCGCGCCGCAGGACGGGCTGGCGGACCGGATCGACCAGGTCGCCGACGCGACCGGCGGGGACGTCGAGGCCCAGGCGGCCGTCGAGGCCGTGGCGCAGGACCCGGCCGCGGCCGAGCCCGCGGAGGACGAGGCGACGGTGGCGCAGGACCCCGCGGTGGTCGTCCCCGAGCCCGAGGAGAAGGCGCGCCTCGACGAGGCGACGGACGCGGTCACCGCGGAGGTCGACACCCTCGCCAGCGAGATCGAGGAGCTGAAGCGGGGCTGGAGCGAAGACCAGGACGCGGCCCGCGCCGGCCTCGAGGCGCTGATCGAGGAGCTGCGCGAGGACAACGTCCGCCTGGAGGCGCAGCTGGCCGACCTGCGGCGGGCGCGCGAGGAGCGCGCCGCCCCTGATCCGGCCGGCGCTCCCCTCGGCCCGCCGGTGGCCGACGCTCCGGGCCTCGACCTGGGCCGCGACCGGCCCGACGTGGCCCGCGCCGAGCCCCTCCGCCGCGAGGGCGCCGACGCTGACGGGGCCGACGCGGCCGCCGCGGGCGAGGGCGAGGCCGAGGACAAGAAGCAGAGCCCCCTCGAGCAGCTGCTCATGGCCCTCCTGGAGGGGATCACCAAGGGCCTCAGCGAGCGCCTCTCCTCCGCCGCGGCGACCAACATCGAGACCCGCGGCGAGCTGGTGGCGGTGACGGCGGAGCCGGAGCACCGGCCCTACATCGACGCCCGCCTGGGCGCCGGCGTGCGCTCCAGCGGGCTGTGGCGCATGCCGACCTCGGCGGCCCGTCCGCGCAGCCTGCGGATCCTCCCGGGCCAGCCGGTGCCGACCCTGCCCGGCGTCACCGGGCCCGCCGCGCCGGCTCCCGCCGGTCCGGCCCCCACGGCCATCACCGCGCCGCCTGGGCTGGGAGGCTCCCCGCTCACGCGGTAGCGCACCTTCGGGTTCGGACGCCCTCTCGGGGCCGCGGGCGACCGCGGCC
>JAWLGW010001152.1:0-2625 GCA_041690735.1 Planctomycetota bacterium | reverse complement strand
CGCCCCCGCTCCCCCCCCGGGGCGGGCGCTCGACCGCCCCCCGCGACCCGCCACTGCTCGCTCGCCGAGCTGGAGCGGGAGCACATCGAGCGGGTCCTGGAGACCGTGGACGGGAACGTCACACGGGCGGCACGCATCCTCGGGATCTCGCGGGTGACGTTGCACCGGCGCCTCAAGGCGTACCGCGCCTCCTGAGCGCCTCCCAGTCGCCGTATCGATCTGTTACGCCCAACTTCTAGCGCGGCCTCCCCCATCCGGGCGGACCGTTCACTCTTGAATCAGCGGTGCGTCTCGAACGACCCCAGGCGGCCTGACGGCACGTCGCTTGCACTACGAGTCGCTCATGGGTCGGGGTAGACCAGCGAGACGAGGCCGAGCGCCGGCGGACTGCCCGAGCGCACCTGCATGACGAGCCAGGGCCGGCTCAGCGCCCTGCTGGTCGGGCTCCCGTCGCCCCGCGCCCGGCGGCTCCGCCTCGCCCTGGCCGAGGCAGGGTGGCGTGTTCCTCGGCCGCAGCCTTCGACGGCGGGCGCGCGGTCGGCGGAGGCGACGCCGGACCTGCTGGTGTTCGGGGTGGGCCCCACACCGGGGGAGGGGCGGCTCGGTGAGGTGGCCCGCTGGCGCGCTGAGCACGACTTCGCCCTGGTGTCCGTGCTGACGGACGAAGGCCCCGGCCACGCGCTGGAGGTGCGCCGCGACCTCGACCCCGACCTGCTGATCGAGCCCGGCGCCGCGATCCCGCCGCCTGCGATCCTCCAGGACGTGGTGCGCCTCCGCCGCAAGCTGCGCGAGGCGCGGGCGCTCGCCAGCGGGGCGGGCGAGGCCGCGCCCCAGCGGCACGAGGCGCGGCGGTTCGAGCTGCTGGGCCGGCTGTCGGCGGCGGTGGCGCACGACTTCAACAACCTGCTCACGGTGATCGGGGGCACCTGCGCGCTGCTGGAGCAGACCGGGGCCGAGCGGGAGCACGTGCAGCAGGTCCGGCTGGCCTGCGATCGGGCGGCCGCGCTGGTGCGGCGCCTCCTCGACCTCGTCCGCCGCCGGGCCCGAGAGCCGAGCGCCGTGGACGTCAACGCCCTGATCGAGCGCGCGGGGCCCCTCCTGCAGCGCCTGGCGGGGGAGCGGGTCGAGCTGAGCCTGACCCTGTCCCCCGACCTGCCGCCCGTCCGGGCGGACCCGGTGCAGCTCGAGCAGGTGCTCCTCAACCTGGTAGCCAACTCTCGCGACGCCATGCCCGCCGGCGGCGACCTGCGCGTCGAGACGCGGCGCGCGCCGGCGAGCGCCGCCCCGGCGCGCCCCGCGGCCGTGGTGGTCAGCGTGCGCGACACGGGGCGGGGCATGGAGCCGGCGGTGGCCGCCCAGGCCTTCGAGCCCTTCTTCTCGACCAAGCTGGGGGGGAGCGCCGGGCTCGGCCTGGCGACCGTCCGTGAGGTCGTGGCGGAGGCCGGCGGCTGGCTCGCCCTGTCGAGCCGTCCCGGCGAGGGGACGACCGTCGAGGTCCATCTGCCCGAGGCGCAGCCTGCGGCCACGCCCGCCCCCCAGCAGGGCGCGACCGCCTCGGGTCCCCTGCCCGGGCGAGGGGAGCGGCTGCTGGTGGTCGAGGACCAGCCGGACGTCCGCGCGCTGCTGGAGACCCTCCTGACGCGCCTCGGCTACACCGTCCGCACCGCGCGGCATGGCGGCGAGGCGATCCGCGCGCTGGCTGGAGCGCCTCACGACCTCGACCTGCTGGTGACCGACGTGGTCATGCCCCACCGCACCGGGCTGGAGGTGGCGCAGGAGGCCTGGCGCTTGCGCCCCGACCTGCCGGTGCTGCTCGTCTCGGGGTTCCTCGGCCCCGAGGACGCGCCGCTGAGCGAGCTGCAGGGCCCGCGCTGCGCGGCGCTCGAGAAGCCGTTCGAGCTGGAGGAGCTGGCCGCCACCCTGCGTCTCCTGCTCGAGCGTCGCGCGGACATCTGAGCGGGAACGGGCGCCGGATCACCCACGCCCGCCCCGCTCCCCCCGGTCGGGTAAGACTCCCGCGCCACGGTCGACTCGAATCGACACACTCTGTCCCGCGCCAAGTGCCTGCGGGGTTCGGGGCCCGTCCCTGTCACAGGTCGACACACCGCCCTCGCCGGCGAGCGCTCACACGGGCGCCGAGAGCCTCTGGGCGCCCGGCACAGGCGTTGCATTACCCGCCGCGGCAGGGGGAGCGGGGCTGATGATCTTCGTCGTGGACGACAACCAGGTGATCTTGCGGACGCTCGAGGTCACCCTCGCGCACCTCGGCCAGGTGCGGGTGTCGACCCTGTGGAGCGAGGTGGCGTCGCTGGTGCTCCGGGCCACCAACGAGGAACGACACCTCCTGATCTGCGACCTCGAGATGCCGGGGATCCGCGGCGACGAGTTCTGCCGGATCGTCCGCAAGTACAACCCCTCCCTCCCGATCATGCTGTTCACCGGCTCCCCCGAGCGCGCGCCCACCGACGTGGCGGACGTGGTGGTCGACAAGGCGAAGGGGCCCGAGGAGCTGGTGCGGCACGTGGAGCTGATCCTGGGGACCCGGCAGCAGCGACGGGTCGCCCGGTAGTGCCCGAGTCTAGGGGGCTCGTCCCGGGCGCGTCGCTGATCGCGCCCCGAGCGGCC
>JAWLGW010001151.1:0-2632 GCA_041690735.1 Planctomycetota bacterium | reverse complement strand
GACCACGAGCGCGACGTCGAGCCCGGTCAGAACACCACCGACAAGGACTGCTGGCTTCGGTCCTGGACGCCTCCTTACAGGGACTTGAGGGCCTCCTCCTTGTCCTTCTCGATCAGCTGCGAGAGGAGCGAGTCGAGGTCTCCGTCGAGGATCTGCGGGAGGCCGTGGACGGTCACGCCGACCCGGTGGTCGGTGCAGCGGTCCTGCGGGATGTTGTAGGTGCGGCGCGGCGCGTGGGGGTGGCCGCGGCCCCGCAGCGAGCGCCGCTGCGCCCCGCGCTCCTCGTCGGCGATCGACTTGAAGTGGTCGGCCACCCGGGCCCGGAGCACCTTCCAGGCCTTGGCCAGGTTCTTGGTCTGCGACTTCTCGTCCTGGCAGGAGACCACGATCCCGGTGGCCTCGTGGGTGAGGCGGATCGCCGACTGGGTCTTGTTGACGTGCTGTCCGCCCGGGCCCGAGGCGGAGAACTTGTCGACCCGCACGTCGTTCTTGTCGATCTCGACGTCGACCTCCTCCACCTGCGGCAAGACCACCACCGTCACCATGGAGGTGTGGATCCGCCCCTGGGTCTCGGTCTCGGGCACGCGCTGGACGCGATGTCCCCCCGACTCGAAGCGCAGGTGCCGGTAGACGCCGCTCCCCTCGATCGTGAACTGGACGTGCTTGAACCCGCCGGCGTTCCCCTCGTTCTGGTCGAGGATCTCGACCCGCCACTTCATGCGCTCCGCGAAGCGGGTATACATCCGGAACAGGTCGCCGGCGAACAGCGCCGACTCGTCACCGCCCACACCGGCGTTGATCTCCACCACGACGTCCGACTCGGACTCCTCGTCCTGGGTGACGAACAGCTCCTTGAGCTCGTGGAGGGCCCTCTCCACCGCCTCCTCGTGCATGGGGAGCTCCGCCTCGGCGAGCTCCCGCAGCTCCGGATCGTCCTCGCTCAGCAGGTCACGCGCCTGCTGCTCCTGCTCCAGCGCCTTCTGGTAGGCGTGGTACCCCTCGACCATCGCCTTCAGCCGGCCGTGCTCCTTGAGCTTGGCCCGCGCCGCCTCGGGCTGGTCGAACAGGTGCGGGTCCTCGATCTCTCGGCTGAGGGCTGCGTACCGCTGATCGATCTCACCCAGCTTGCGCAGGAGGGACTCGGTCGCCGCGTCGCTCACGTTCTTGCCTCGTCACGCGCCGCCTGGCGGCGCAGCTGCTTCGCTCCCGGGACAGACTACTCGACCGGCCTCGCGCCCGGCCCTCGCTGCACACGCAAAGCGCCCGCGCGGGAGCTCCCACGCGGGCGCGAGTCGAAGGCAGAGCCGAGCTAGAAGGCGTCGTCTTGCTGCGGAGCGGCCTGGGCGGCGGCGGCCTTCTTGGCCACGGCGCCCTTCTTCTGGGACGCCTGCTTCACGCGGTCGCCCTTCCACTGATACTTCTCCTGGAACCGCTGGATGCGGCCCGCCGTGTCGACGAACTTCTGCCGACCGGTGTAGAAGGGATGGCACTGCCCGCAGATCTCGACCTTGAGCGACTGGAGCGTCGAGCGGGTCTCGAAGCTGTTGCCGCAGCTGCAGGTGACCGTGCAGGTCTCGTAGTCGGGGTGGATGGGGTGCTTCACGGCGATGTCCTCTGTTCGCGAGCGACGAATTGTAAGGACCCAGGCGGCCAAAGCAAGGCTCGACTCCGCCCGCCGGGAAACGCTAAACCTTTAGGCTCCTACTAGTTGAGCCCTCGCGACCCAAGGCGCCCCCGCGGGCAGCGACAGCGAACGCGCACGCGAGCCAAGGCGCTCCCGCTCCAGCGACAGCCATACATCCCTGCGGGCGAGGAGGTCTCCGCAAGCGGAGCCCCGCCTCATTCATCTCCAAAGGGGCAGAGAGCGCCCGCCTCATCGGACCAGGCTGCTCCTCACACGAGCTCTCTGCCCCTTTGGGGCTAGGAGGCCTCGCGGCGCTTTCGCCGGCGGGCCCGGGTAGCGGTGACCTTCTTGCGGCCCGACCCTTTGCCGTTGGTGCCTTCGGGGGCGGCCGGCCAGGGATAGGCCCGCTTGGTCACGACCTCCTCGGTGAGCACGAACTTGTCCACGTCCTTGCGGTCGGGGAGCTCGTAGAGGATGTCGAGCATGACCTCCTCCATGATCGAGCGGATCCCGCGGGCGCCGGTGCCGAGCTCGAGGGCCTGCCGGGCGAGCACCCGCAGGATCTCCTCGGGCACCTCCAGCTGGGCGCCCTCCATCTCGAAGAACTTCTTGTACTGGCGAATGATCGCGTTCTTCGGCTCCAGGCAGATCCGCACCAGCTGGTCCTCGCCCAGGGGGCGCAGGGAGGTGATCACCGGCAGGCGGCCGATGAACTCGGGGATCATGCCGAACTTGAGCAGGTCGTCGGTGGTGACGCGCTCCAGCAGGTCGCCCAGCTCCTGCTCGCGGCTCTGCTCGGCATCGTCCTCGCCGTTGTTGGCGAAGCCGATCATGCGCTTGCCGATCCGCTGCGCGATCACCTCCTCCAGCCCCACGAACGAGCCGCCGCACACGAACAAGATCTTGCTCGTGTCCATCTGGATGTACTGCTGCTCGGGGTGCTTTCGGCCGCCCTGCGGGGGGATGTTCGAGACGGTGCCCTCGAGCATCTTGAGCAGGGCCTGCTGT
>JAWLGW010001150.1:0-2635 GCA_041690735.1 Planctomycetota bacterium | reverse complement strand
CTCGTCCACCGGGCCTACGACCCGCCGAGCCTCGGGCAGGCGCGGCGCCGGCGGGGGCGTCCCCTCCGCCTCGCGCACCGCGACCGGTTCCTCCTTCGCGGGCACGGGGTCCGGTGTCACTGCGTCTCGCGGCTGCACGTCCCGCGTCCGGGCGGCGCGCCGCGGCGAGGCGGCATCGCCGCAGATGTACTGCTGCGCGAGGCGCGAGAGGACCATCTGCGAGAGCTTCTTGAGGCTCGGGAACACGCCCTTGCCCGTGACCGCCACCGCCTCGAACGAGGGCCAGCCGCGGACGTTGATCCGCCGCTCCAGCTCCTCCACCGGCAGCGCTCCCGGCATGTCCCGCTTGTTCCACTGGATCACCACCGGCAGGTCCTCGACCCGGGTCCCCTGCGCCCGCAGGTTCGCCTCGAGGTTGGCGAGGGACTCGAGGTTCTCCTCCATGCGGTCGGGCTGCGAGTCTGCCACGAAGACCACCCCGTCGACGCCGCGCAGCACCAGCCGCCGGGTGGCGTCGTAGTACGGCTGGCCGGGCACGGTGTACAGCTGCAGCTTGGCGTCGAGGCCGCCCACCTTGCCCAGCTCGAGGGGCATGTAGTCGAAGAACAGCGTGCGGTCGCCCTCGGTGGCGATGCTCACCAGCTCGCTCGTCTTCTCTTTGGGCGCCCGACGGTGGATCGCCTCCAGGTTGGTGGTCTTGCCCGACACGCCGGGGCCGTAGTAGACGAGCTTGCAGAGGATCTCGCGCCTGGCGAAGTTGATCGTGGGCATCGTGGGCTCCTTCCCGCCGCCTGTTCATCCCCCTGCAGGGACGGCGGGAGCGCCGTGGTCGAGCTTTCCGAACACATCCTCCAACCACCGGCGCCCCAGCAGCTTGCGGCGCCGGGTCGGCCCCACCGCTAAGCTCGGAGCGTGGGCATGTTCCCGGACACCCGGTTCGACGACTGGACCCGCCGCGACGTCGGCAGCTTCGCCAAGCGGTACTACGAGCCGCTGTGGCGGGTGGCGCTGCTCGACCTGCCCGGCGTCGACGCCGCCACGGCCCACGACCTGGCGCAGGGGTTCTTGCTCCGGGAGCTGGAGCGGGCGCCGGTGTTCGAGCGCTTCGACCCCAGCGGGAGGCACCAGGCGAAGTTTCGCACCTACCTGCGCACCTGCTTCTACCGCTTCTGTCGGGACGAGCTGGTCAAGGAGCGCCGGCGGAGGGGTCGTTCCCTCGAGGACCTCCCGGCCGAGCCGCCCGCGGCCGGCGGGGACGCCTTCGAGCGCCTGGTCGTGCGGGATCTGCTGCGGACGCTCCGGGGGCAGGTCCTCAGCGAGCTCCCGCCCGAGGCGGCCCGCTACTTCACCCTCAAGTGGCCGGCCGACCTCGATGCCTCCCCCCGCACCGACCTCGCCGTGGGCGAAGCCCTGGGGCTGTCGCGGGGCAAGCTGCGGACGATCAAGCGCAAGGTGATCGACCGGCTGCTGCTCGCCCTGCGCCAGCAGCTACGCAGCGAAGGCTTGACCTCCGGCGAGGTCGATCGAGCGCTGGCGGGATACCTCGCCGTCCTCAGCGGTGAGGACGCAGGGCAGGGCAGCGAGGGGAGCGGACCGCAGGAGTGACGGGCCCAGTGAGGGGTCGCCGCGGGGCGTGTCCATGACCGGGGCGGGCGCCTCGCCCTCGCGGAGGGCGGACGGGGTAGACGCGGTGGCGGACGTGTATCGCGAGGCGCTGCACGCCCTCGTCTCCCCCACGATCGAGGGGTACGAGGTCCTGCGCCTGCTGGGCGAGGGAGGGCAGGCGCGGGTCTACCTGGCCCGCGACCCGACCGGGCGTGAGGTGGCGATCAAGCGCTGGCTCGACGCGGACTCGGCGCTGGAAGAGGTCGAGCGCCTGGCGGCCGAGGTGGCGATCCTCGAGCGCCTCGACCACGACAACCTGGTCCACCTGATCGAGGTCACCCGCGACGAGCAAGGGGCACCCTGTGTGGTGCTCGAGCACATCGAGGGCACGCGCCTCTCCGAGCTGATCCGGCAGGCGGGGCGCCTCGAGCCGGCGCGAGCGGCCGAGATCGGGGCCGCGCTAGCGCGCGCGGTGGCGCACCTCCACGCCCACGGGGTGATCCACCGCGACATCAAGCCCAGCAACGTGATCGTCCGCCAGCGCGACAAGCAGCCGGTGCTGATCGACCTGGGGATCGCCCTGCACGAGCCCGCGCCGGAGGAGGAGGTCGCCTGGCCTCCCGCGGTGGGGCTGGCGCCGGGGGCCGGCACCTTCCCCTATATGGCGCCCGAGCAGCTGGGGGCCGAGGTGCCAGGCGCGCCCCCCGCGCCGATCGACGAGCGGGTGGACGTGTATGCCCTGGGGGCGCTGCTGTTCGAGGCCCTCACCGGCTGCCCGCCCTGGACCACGCAGGGGCCCTGGGTGCGGCGCAACCGCTCCGTCTGGGACGAGCCGGTGTACCCCGAGGTGCGCGAGCACGCCCGGGCCGTCCCTCCCTGGCTGCGGCGCATCGTCTCCCGCTGCCTGGCGGGCGACCCCGCCGAGCGTCCGGCCAGCGGCGGCCAGGCGGAGGGAGAGGCGACCCCCGCGACCGCCCGCCGCCGGGTGGCGACGCTGGCGGTGGTGCGCCTCCCCGCGTCGGGAGACGCG
>JAWLGW010001149.1:0-2636 GCA_041690735.1 Planctomycetota bacterium | reverse complement strand
GGTGGTGCTCCGCGAGCGAGGGGAGGACTGACATGAAGCTCCGTGCTGCGATCGCCTCCACCTGCCTGCTGGCCTTCGTCCCGACCGCCCTGACCGGGTGCGGAGAGGTCGAGCCCCGGGTGGTCACGGCCGGCTCCACCGCCGCCGCCGCCTCCTCGGGGGCCTCGCCCCACGCGCCGCCGACCACCGCCGCCGCGCACCCGACCGCGCCGCCCCCCTCCTCGACGGCCCCCGCCGGCAGCGGGAGCGTGACCGGGACCGGGAGCGGGGCCGGGAGCGCCGGCACCCCTCCCGCCGGCGCCGGCGTCAGCGGCCCGCCCACTCGCTCCTATCCGGCGCCCACCTCGCCCGTGACCGTCGGCGCGGGCCCGGTGATCGCGACCACCGTCCGCGGGGACGTGCACCAGCACCTGCGGGAGTGGGAGGCGGGCGACCTGCGGGCCCTCGATCCCCTCGACGTGCGCCTGGCGGGCGACGGCCTCACCGCCTCGCGCGAGCTGGTCGCCTTCTACAGCCGCCGCGAGGCCAGCCGCCTGTTCCTGCGGGTCGACCTGCTCGACCTGGCCTACGGCGCGGAGCTGGGCGGCCTCGACCTGGTGGTCCTGATCGGCTGGCCCGGCGCCGCCGGGCTCCAGCCGCCCCTGGCCCTGCGCGAGCGGACGTCGGTGCCCTTCGGCGCGGCGCTGGCGATCGAGGACACGCAGGTGTTCCGCCTCGAGGACGCGGCCGGCACCGCCGTGGTGACCGGCCCGGGCGCGGGGGTGGACGTCGCCTTCCGCTCCGACCTCGACACGGTGGAGCTCGCGGTCGACGAGGCCCTGCTGACCGGCCTCGGCTGGGGCGGCCAGGACCTGACCTTCCAGGTGCTCGCCTGCCGCGACGGGCGGGGCCGGGTGGAGGACGCGCTCCTCGAGGTGGACCTCGGCGACCGCTCCCTCGACGAGGTCGTGCGCGAGGGGTGGGTGGCCGAGCGGCGCGCGATCCTGGCGCCGGTCGCGGTGGGCAACCGCGCCGCTCTGCCGGCGAGCACCCTCGCCGACCTCGTCCACTCCACGCGGACCACCACCCCCGAGGGGTTCCCGACGGGCCTGTTCCGCACCCTCGACAGCCACCGCGCCCACGGGCTGCCGCTGACGATCCACCTGTCGGGGGTGCTCACCAACGCGATCGGCTGGGCCCGCACCAGCGACCCGCGCCAGGACGGCGGGGCCTTCCTGGACGAGGTGGCGACCTTCTTCGACGGCGACCCCGCCAACGGCGAGGGCGACTTCGTCCCCGGCCTGTACGTGGACAACGTCATGCCCTACTTCGAGGGCGCCGCCAACCAGCGGTTCATGGACCTGGCGGATGAGGTGTACCGCGCGCGGCTGGGCGTCACCACCCCGGGCCCGGTGTTCTGGTGCCCCGAGCGGGTGATCCGCGGCTCCACCTTCGGCGAGCTCACCGCCGCCGGCTACACCCACACCGTGATCGACCCCACCCACCTCGAGACCTGGTTCGGCGTGCCCATGAGCCCGGGCCTCATGCGCGGGGGGCTGCACCGGATCGGCGGCGTCGACTGCTTCGTGATCGACCCCAGCGTGTCGCTGTTCGCGAGCGACGACGGCGGCCCCAGCGCCGCCCTGCGCCGTCTCCTGGTCCAGCGGGCGCTCGACCCCGACGCCGAGCAGGCGGTGGTGGTGGTGGCCGACTGGGAGGAGTTCGCCGGGCACAAGGGGAACCCGGGCGTCCCCGACACCTACGACCGGGTGCTGCAGTGGATCGCGAACCGCCCCTGGATCGAGGTGGCGGGCCTGCAGGACCTCGCCGGCCGCGGGTGGACCCCCGTCGCCGACCACGGCCCCGCCACGGGGCTGCCGGTGGAGACGCACGAGTGGCTGCGGCACGCCTGCGAGGAGAGCTACGACCACTGGTACTACGGCCACCCGCTGGAGGCCTCGCTGGCGGCGCTGCGCCCGCCGATCCGGTACGGTCGGCCGCACGCGCGCACGATCGGCGACGTGTTCACGCCGGGCACCCTGTTCGGCGACACCTGGGCCGCGATCGAGCAGGCCCCGCGCGGCGAGCTGCGCGACCTGGCGGCGCGCGCCTTCGCGTCGGGGTTGTACCGCACGGCCTGGCACCGCGAGGACCAGCACGACCTGACGCGCCTCGCCAGCGGGGCGTACCTCAACCCCGACACCACCTACGACGAGCTGTCGGGCTTCGCCTACGCCCTGGCCACGCGGGCGGGCGAGGCGGCGGTGGTCGCCTTCGCGGCGGAGTGGGCGGCGGCGCCGCCCGCGGCCCCCTTCGCCGAGGCCCGCGACGTCGACCTCGACGGGGAGGTGGAGTACCTGCTGGGCGACGACCGCCTGCTGCTGGTGTGCGAGCGCGACGGCGGGCGGCTGGTGGCGGGCTTCGCCCGCGACCCTCACACGGGCGAGGGCGTGCAGGTGATCGGCGACCCGCTGGCGTTCCCCTCCTCGAGCGAGGAGATCGGCTGGGAGGACGACTTCGAGGGCGCCGCCCGCAACTCGGCCCTCAAGGACGTGTGGGCCACCGGCCTCGGGCGCGGGTACGTGAACGACGTCGGGGTGGCGGCGGTGTCGACCACCTCCACGGCGCTGCGGTTCACCTCGGGCGACGGCGCGCGG
>JAWLGW010001148.1:0-2636 GCA_041690735.1 Planctomycetota bacterium | reverse complement strand
CCGAGTGCCGCGCTGCCGCCGATCGCGGTGGAGACCGACGAGCGCTACCTGCAGGCGCAGGCGGCCGAGGCCCTGCAGGTCGAGCCGGGCGACTTCGTCCTCCTGCGGGTGCGGGATGCGGGGGTCGGCATGGACGAGCGGGTGCGCGCCCGCGCGTTCGAGCCCTACTTCTCCACCAAGTCGGCCGGGCGCGGCATGGGCCTGGCCGCCGTGTACGGGGTGGTCCGCAACCACGGAGGCGCGATCCGGGTCGAGAGCGCGCCAGGGCGCGGCGCGACGTTCGAGGTCCTGCTGCCGGTGCGCGAGTCTCGCGGCTCGTTCTCGGCGGAGGAGCTGGCGGGGGCCGCCGGCCCCTTCGAGCGCGAGTGGTCGGCGCCGGGGCTGCCGGAGGGAGCGGGTCACCTCGCCCTGGGGATCGCGCACGACCTCAACAACCTGCTGGCGGTCGCCCTGGGCGCCCTCGGGGTGGGGTCGGAGGAGGCGGCGCAGGCGACGCTGCGCCAGGCGCTGCTGGCCTGCCGGGAGCTGACCTACCGGCTGCTGACGCTGGGCGGCCTGGGCGAAGAGCGGGCGCCGGTCGACCTGGGGCAAGTGGCGGAGGACGTCGCCCGGCTGGTGGCGACCGTGTTGCCCCAGGAGGTCGCGCTGCGCCTGGAGGTGGCGCGGCCCCTGCCGCCGATCTGGGGGGTGCGGGCGCGGCTGGAGAACGCGCTGCTCAACCTGTGCCTCAACAGCCGCGACGCGCTGCCGCCCGGAGGCGGCTCGATCGCGATCCACGCGGAGCGCCTGCAGGACGACCTCGGAGAGCGGGTGTGTCTGAGGGTGGTGGACGACGGCTGCGGCATGAGCGAGGAGGTGCTGCAGCGCGCCCTCGAGCCCTTCTTCTCCACCCGTCCGGCCCGAGAGGGCGTGGGGCTGGGGCTGGCGCTGGTGGAGCGGGTGGCGCGGGATCACGGCGGGGAGCTCCGCTTCCGCTCCCAGCCGGACGCAGGCACCGAGGCGGTCCTGGCGTTCCCCGTCGCGGAGCGGGCCGCGACGCCCGCGCCGGTGGCGGAGGCGGCGTCGCCGCTCCCTGGCGGGCCGACCGCGGGGCGGGTCCTGGTCGTCGACGACCAGGAGCACGTCTCGCGCTCGACGGCCCGCATGCTCGAGCTGGAGGGGTATCAGGTCGAGATCGCCCGCACCGGGGAGGAGGCGCTGCGACGGCTGGGCGAGGTCGGGCGGCCCTTCGACGCGGTGATCCTCGACCTGGTGCTGCCGGGCATGGGGGGAGCGGAGGTGCTGGAGGGGATCCGGACGTTGCGCCCCGAGCAGCCGGTGGTGGTGTGCAGCGGGTTCGGGCGCGAGTCGGAGGTCCGGCGGCTGGTGCAGCGGGGCGCCGCCTTCCTGGCCAAGCCGTTCCTGTACGACGAGCTGATGGCGAAGCTGGCCGAGGTCACCCGCGCCGCGCCGGGGCCTCACGATCCGCCGCGCGCCCGGGCCTCGGACCCGGACCGGGACACCGAGACCAAGGAGATGCGGCGCGACTGAGTGCGGAGTCAGCCGCTCAGCGTGAAGGGGTCGATCCCCCAAGCAGCTCCGCCGCCGCCTCGCGCGCCCTGCGGTGGGCGGGGCGCGCGCTGTGAGTCAAGGGCAGGTGACCCACCGTCGCATCTCCCGACCCGCCTCGCGTCCGCCCCGCCCCTCGCCTATCCTGGCCTCGGCGGGGGGGTGTTCCCCCCGCCCCTCGCTGGGAGGCTGCATGTCCGATTCCGAGTCCGAGCTGTTCGACTTCGTCGACCGGCTCCTCGAGGCGGGGGACCTCGACGGCGCGCTCCGCGCGCTGGACCCGGTGATCGAGCGGCTGGAGGGGACGCGGAGCGCCGCCGATCGGCCGGAGCTGGCCGACACCCTCGCCCGGCGGGCGCTGATCCACTCGGTGCAGGGCGACGGCGAGGCCGCCCGCGCCGACCACGACGCCGCCGTCGAGGCCCTGGAGGGCCTGCCGGAGCTGGCCGCCGACCTGGCGCTGGCGCTGGTGCTGCGGGCCGGGGTCCGGGCCGACGACGGCGACGGGCCCGGCGCGCTGGCCGACTGCGCCCGCGCCGGCGACGAGCTGGGGCGCGCCGTGGAGGCCCCCCCCGAGCAGGTGGCCGATGCCTGGGCGGCTCGCGCGGAGGCCCTCGAGCGCCTGGGGGCGGTGGACGAGGCCCTCGAGGACCTGCAGCGAGCCGTCGCGGCCCGGGAGCGGGCGGCGGCGGCGGGGGACGCCGAGGCGCTGGCCTCGCTGGCGGAGGCCTGCGGCCTGTGGGCGGCGCGCCTGGTGGAGCGGGGCGAGCCCGAGGAGGCGGGGCCGACGGTGGAGCGTCTGCGGGGGCAGCTCGAGGAGCTGCTGGCGCGCTCGCCCACCAGCGCAGCCGAGCCGCTGCTGGAGCGCGCCCTGGCGCAGGCACACCTGGCGCGGGGCGTGTGCCGGGCCGCCGTGGCCCCCGAAGAGGCAGCCCGCGACGCGGAGCGAGCCCTGCGCGGCTTCCGGAGGCTGGCGACCGGCGACCTGGAGGCGCTGGCGGAGCTGGCGGCCGCGGGACAGACCGTGGCCGAGCTGCTGGCGCTGGCCTGGCGCCACGCCGAGGCCCTGGGCCTGTGCGACCAGCTGG
>JAWLGW010001147.1:0-2640 GCA_041690735.1 Planctomycetota bacterium | reverse complement strand
CGTCGTCAGGTCGCTCGAGAAGCGACCCGCAGAGAGCGCAGAGCGTCGCTGAGGTCTTCTCTGCGATTCTCTGCGCGCTCCGCGATCTCTGCGGTTCGATTCTTCTGAATCGATGGGTCACACGGTGGGCTCGAGTGTCAGGACACTAGCCGTGCGAGCCGGGTCAGGCGCCGCCCAGCTTGCGGCGCAGCGCGCGGCGGGAGATCCCCAGCTCCTGGGCGGCCTTGGTCAGGTCGCCCTTGTTGGCCTGCAGCGCCGCCTCGATCGTCTTGCGCTCGAACTCGCGCAGGGCCTCCGGGAGGGGCTGTCGCTGGACGCGCCGGGCCAGGGGGAGGTCGTCTACCTCGATCGGGCGGCCGTCGGCGACGACCGCGCCCGCGGCGAGGATGGCGTTCAGCTCGCGGGCGTTGCCGGGGTAGCTGCGCCCCTCGAGGGCCAGGCGGGCCTTGGGCGTGACGGCGGGCGCCACCTCGCCGCGGCGCCAGGCGGCCAGCAGGCAGTCGATCAGGGGGCCCTTGTCCTCGGGGCGCTCGTCGAGGGGCGGCAGCTCCACCGTCTCCTCCGCCAGGAGCAGGAACAGGTCCTCTCGCAGCCGCCCTTCGCGCACCGCCCCCTCGAGGTCTGGCCCGGCGGTGGCGACCAGGCGCGCGTCGAACGGGACGGGCGAGGTGGCGCCCACCGGCGTGACGGCCCGATCCTCGAGGGCCCGGACCAGCTTGGCCTGCAGCGACCCCGGCGCGTCGACCACGTGCTCTAGCAGCAGCGTGCCGCCGTCCGCCTCGCGCAGCAGACCGCGCCGCTCGACCGCGCCGGGGAAGGCGCCGCGCTCGCAGCCGTACAGCAGCGCCTCGATCGGCTCGTCATCGGCCAGCAGCTCGCGCAGGTCGACCGCCACCAGGGCGCCCTGGCAGCCGCTGGCCGCGTGCAGCGCGCGGGCCGCTACGCCCTTGCCCACGCCCGCCGGACCCACGATCGTCACCGACAGCTGACCCCGCGCGGCGCGCTCCAGGGTCTCGATGGCGCGGCGCATGGCGGCGGAGCGCCCTGACAGCCACCAGGCGGCGCGGGCGTCCCCGCCGCTGCTGCCGAACCGCACCAGGCGCGGGCGCGAGGCGCTGGCCTGGGCCTGCAGGTACTGGCGCTGAGCGACGCGGGGGGGGACGCCGGGGGCGGCGCGCAGCGCCTCCTCCAGCGCGCCGCGGCCGAGCGCCATGGCCGACTGGTCGGCCAGGGCCTCCACCAGGTCGACCTCGCGCTCGGTGAAGCGCCCCACCTGGAAGGCGGCGTCGAGGTACAGCGCGCCGCGCCGCCCGTCGGGGACGGTGACGGAGCCGGCCAGGACCGAGCGCAGGCCCAGGCCGACCACATGCGCCTGGCGCTTGACCTCCTGCGAGACGTGCGCCTCGGCGCTGACGACCAGCTGTCCGCTGCTGGCCGCCTTGAAGGCGCACCTGCGGCAGAACCGCTGGCCCCCGTGCTCGACGGCCTCGATGTTGTGCGTGGCGAGGACGGTCACCGCGTCGGCGCTGTCGCCGAACAGGGCCAGGAAGGCCCGCTCGGCGCCGCAGGTCTCGGCGGCGGTGGCGACGATCGCGTCGAACACCCGCTGCAGGTCGGGCTCGTCCACGATGAGGCGGTTGAGCGTCACGATCACCGCGAAGTCGTCGCGGGCCATGCTGCGGGGCGCCGGAGTGTCCGCCAGGAGCGCGCCCGTGGCCGGGCCCGGGCTGGGTGGGCGACCCGCGGGGCCGTCGGGGGCGGGGAGGCGCTGAGGCGGCTCGATGGTGGGGGTGGTCGAGCGGACCATGGCCTCCAGCAGGGGGCCCTCGCGTCGCGCCGCGAGCTCGGCCGAGTCGCCCTCGGAGGGCACGGCCCGCGCGCCCAGCGCCGCCACCGGCGAGTCGCCGCGCAGGGCCGCCTCGCGCAGGGGGTCGGCCGCCAGGTAGCCGTCGCGGCGGCGGGCGGGGATGGCGGCGAGGAGCTGCTCCACCACCTCCTGCGCCTCGAGGGTCAGGGCCAGCGCGTCTTCGTACCGCCCGCGCAGCTCGGCGCAGGCGGCCAGGACCTGCAGCCCGCGCCACTCGAGGTCCCGCAGCTGCGCCCGCCGCGCCTCCCGCACCGCGTCCTCGGCGCAGCGGGTGGCGGTGGGGATGGAGCCGGTGTCGAGGGCCAGCTCCAGGCGAGCCCGCAGCAGCCGCTCGCGCACCCGCAGGAGCCCCTGGCGGTCGGGCGGAGCCACCCCCTCCAGCGGCTGGAGCTGGCCGGGGCGGGGCACCGGGCGCGAGTCGAGGAGCGCGCGGGCGTCGGCGGGGTGCCCGCTGGCGAGGCGCAGCGCCGCCAGCTCGATCACGCAGGCCCGCGCGGTCAGGCGGTCGCCGACCCGCTCCGCTACGCGTCGCCCCCGCTCCAGCTCCCGCCGGGCGGCGACCCGCCGGCCTCGGCGCGCCTGCACCTCGCCCAGGACCAGCCGGGCGGACGGCTCGAGCACCACCAGCCGGTGGTCGGTCGTCAGGCGGACCGCGGCCTCCGCCAGCCGGGTGGCGCGGATCGGGTCGCCGAGGGCCAGCTCCAGGCGCGCCTCGCGCCGCGCCGAGTCCACCTCGTCTTCGGGGTCGCGCAGCTCCTCACGGACCTCGCGGG
>JAWLGW010001146.1:0-2641 GCA_041690735.1 Planctomycetota bacterium | reverse complement strand
AAGAAGGCGAGGTGGGCGCGGGCGCCGACGCCAGCGACGCGCACCAGGGCGCCGTGCTCGTCGGTCACCTGGGTCGAGGTGGGGGCAGACGGCGGAGGCGTCGGCGTGGAGGGGGCGGGCTGGCTGCTGGGGGCGGCGGTGCTGGCGCTGGAGGGGCTCGAGCCGCCGCAGCCGATCAGGAGGCCCGAGGTCGCAAGGGCCAGGACCAGCGTGAGCCGCCGCGAGATCCGATTCATGAGCGCCTCCTCCGTCGGCGGTCGATTCGCGAACGGGAGGCCGGCGCCTAACTGCTGGATTCGCAGGAGTCCGTCGTGGTTTGGGACCGGGTGCGTTTCAGCCGCCGGCCGGGGCCCTGCGCTCGAGCCGGGACGAATGGCGGGCCACCGCCGGGCGGCTCGCCCCTCGGATCGCCGCGCGCAGGGGCGCCGGACGCCGCGTGCCCCCGGGCCCCTCGACCTGAGGGGCGGTGGCTCCCAGGCGGAGCCGGGGTCGGTCGAGGCGCAGGCGCCGGCGGGCCAGGTCCACCGCCTGCCACTCGCCGTCGTGGAGCACCTCGGGCCACACGACCACCCCGGGCTCGGAGGCGCTCACCTCGAGCCCGTGGGCCAGCCGCGCCTGCTGGCCTCGCGCCCGCGCCGCGGTGACCCACCGCCGGGCGTCGGTCGCCTGTGGGCGCGGCAGCAGGTCGCGGAGGGCGGTCGGCAGCGGCCGCTGCGGCGAGGGAGGCGCGAGCGCCACCAGCGCCTGCACCACCACCCCCGGCACCCCCTCCGCGCCGGCGTCCACCCGCAGCAGGCGCTCGCCGGCCGCGGTGGTGCGGACGGCGTACAGCCCGGGAGGCCCGACCTCCCAGCTGAGCGTCTCGATCGTCTGTCGCGGGTCGGCGTCCGGGAGCGGCAGCCAGGCGCGGGTCGCCTGCTCCAGCGGCGACAGCTCCAGGGTCATGCGATAGCGCGCCGGCTCGGGCTCCGGCGCCGCCGGCCGCTCCGGGGCGGGGCCGCTCGAGGCGCAGCCGGCGAGGGCCGGCGCCAGCAGCAGCAGCAGGGTCAGCGGCTTCAGGGCGGGCGCCGTCGTGCTCTACCTCGGGGCCGGCATGCCGCTCTCGTGGGGGACCTCCTGCAGGAGGACCGCCACGTGGCGCGGCGTGCCGTAGGCATACAGGTAGGGGAACTGGATCCCGAAGGCGCCGGCCCGGTCGAGCATGGCGAGGAGCGCCACCCCCTCGGGACCCTTCACCTGCGGCGAGGGGTGCACGCGGGCGTCGGGGCCGCGCAGCTCGCGCGCCAGCTCGGGGACGACCACCTCGCTCACCCGCGCCACCAGCTGCTCCACGCTCGGCTTCTCCTCCACCTCGTCGCGCACCACCAGGCCGAACACGGGGTTGCCGCCCTCGAGCTCGACGTTGAGGGAGGCCGAGCCGCTCGCCTTGGTCTTGCCGAGCTTGACGAACAGCCGCCCCTCGCCGTCGACGCCCAGGGCCGCGTCGAAGTCGGTCGGCCTCAGCTGGGGCGCGATCACCAGCGCCACCAGCTGCTCGAGCAGCTGGCGCTCGGTGGGATCGGGCGCCGCCGCCGGCTCGAGCTGGCTCAGGGGGCGCAGGCTGCCGGGGTCGGGCCAGCTGGCGAGCGGCTGCATCACGGGGTAGATCGCCTCCCGGTGCGCGGCGGGGATCACCTCCCACTCGGGGAGGTCGCCGCCGCCGGCGTCCCCGCGACCCTGGGCGGGGCCGTCGCCACCCTCGCCGCCTCCCGCGGGGGGCCCGTCCCTGCCGTCCGCGGGGGGGTCCTGGGCGCCGCCCCCGTCGCCGCCGCCCTCGCCGGGGGCCGCTGGAGGCCGAGGCTCGGGCGTCGGGTCGGGGCAGCCGCTGGTGAACGCCAGCAGCAGCGCGAGGAGGCAGGCTTGCAGCGGGCGCATGGAGGTCCTCCCGGGCCCGCTCAGGATAGCACCGGACCGCTTCGCGCGGCACGGCTTACGACGGAGCCTGCGCCCACGCGCTCCGGCCGCCCGATAGGGGGTCGGGAGCCGGAGGCAGCCCATGACGCCCTTGGCACGACCCTGTAGCCGCCGCAGCGCCGCTCTACCGGGTTCGACCGGCGCAGGTCTATACTCGGGGAGCTGGCGCCCGACCCGACGGCTGGGGCGCGGACCGAGCTGGGAGCGACAGGCGAGGACGATCGTGCCGGCCAGCCTCCACGTGACCGAGGGCCCCGACGCGGGGCGCCTGTTCTCCCTCGTCGCCGATCAGGTGACGATCGGCCGCAACGCCGAGAACACCATCGTGCTCAACGACACCGCGGTCAGCGGGGTCCACACCAAGATCGTGCGCGACGAGGAGGGGCGGTTCACCCTCCACGACCAGGCGAGCACCAACGGCACCTTCCTCAACGGGAAGGAGCAGCGGATCGCGACCCTCGACGACGGCGATGAGCTGCGGATCGGCTCCACCGCCATGAGGTTCGAGCTGCACCAGCGCAGCCGGCGGATCGGCGGCGGCGGCGCCGCCGACGAAGGGGTGGTGGCCGCCGCGGAACCGGCGGGCAGCCCCTCCTTGCTGGTGCTGCCCAGCGCCGAGCTGGCGACGGTCAGCCGCGAGGAACTCGAGCGCAGCCACCGGCGGGCGCTGCTCCTCGAGCAGCTCGAC
>JAWLGW010001145.1:0-2645 GCA_041690735.1 Planctomycetota bacterium | reverse complement strand
GGACCGCCTGCAGGAGCTCGGCCCCGTCGGCGACCTGCCGCGCGCCCCCGGCCTCGAGCAGGCGCTCGACGGGCTCCTTGAAGTTGAAGGCGTGGGGGCCGAACAGGGTCGGCTTGCCGAGCATGACCGGCTCGAGGATGTTCTGCCCCCCGTGGGGGATCAGGCTCCCACCCACGAACACCACGTCGGCCGCCCCGTACAGCCGCCCCAGCTCGCCCACCGTGTCGACCAGCAGCACGTGGTCGGCCGGCGAGGGCTCGGTGGCCTCCCGGGCCAGCCGCTCGGTCCGCCGCACCACGCCGCCCGCCCGGCGGCGGCACAGGCGGGCCACCTCGTCGGTCCGCTCGGTGTGGCGGGGCACCAGGACCAGCCGCAGCTCCGGGGTCGTGGCCCGCAGGGTGGCGTACAGGTCCAGCAGCACCTCCTCCTCGGTGGGGTGGGTGGAGCCGCCCATGAGCACCCGCTCTCCGGGGCCGATCCCGAGGTCGCGCCGGACCGCCTCGGCGTCGGGGAGGCGCGACTCCTGGAGGTGGTCGTACTTCACCGACCCGGTCACGTGGATCAGGTCCGCCGGGATCCCCAGGGCCCGAAAGCGCTCCGCGTACCGCTCGGTCTGGACGCAGAACAGGCCGATGCTCCCGATCGGGTCGAACAGCCACCCGCGCACCCGCCGGTAGCCCCGGTAGCTCTTCTCGCTGATCCGCCCGTTGACGATCGCCACCGGCACCCGCCGGCGGTGGGCCTCCTGGAGGAAGTTGGGCCAGATCTCCAGCTCGACCAGGATCACCGCGTCGGGGCGGATCGCGTCGAAGACCCGCCGCACCGCCCAGGAGAAGTCGAGGGGGAAGTAGAACACCTGCCGGTCGGGGTGCGCCTTGCGAGCCACCTCCTGCCCGGTCCCGGTGGTGGTCGACAGCACGATCTCCCACCCCGGCAGCTCGGCCTCCAGGGCCTCGATCAGCGTCTGGGCGGCCACGATCTCCCCGACGGAGACCCCGTGGATCCAGATGCAGGGCCGCTTCCCCCGTCGGAGGCGACAAGCGCCCAGCCGCTCGCGCAGGCCGGCGAGGTGCCGGCGACCGCGCGGGCGGGCCACCTTGTAGGCGAGGAAGGGCGCGGCGAGGAGGAGGCCGCCGTAGTAGGCGAAATCGAGAGGGGTCGCCACCTACGCGGGCCCCTGGGCAGAAGCAGGAAGAAGAAGGAACCGCAGAGGGCGCGGAGAGCGCAGAGAAGGCGCTGAGAAGAGGCCTCGCGGCGGGAAGACGCTCTGCGTCTTCTCTGCGTCCTCCGCGATCTCTGCGGTTCCTTCCCCGGCTGCTGTCGCCCGCACCGGGAGAGTGAAGCAGGAAAGCAGGAAAGCAGGAGAGGAAGGCTCTTTTCCTGCTTTCCTGCTTTCCTGCTTCATATCTCGAATCTCGAGGAGCTGCCGCAGGAGCGACAGCTGCCTCTCTTGGCGTCTTGGCGTCTTGGCGGTTGGCTTTCTCTTCTTCTTCTCGCTAGGCCGCGCCCGCGCCGTGGCACTTCTTGTACTTCTTCCCCGAGCCGCAGGGGCAGGGGTCGTTGCGCTTGACCTTGGGCTGGTCGCGCTTGATCGGCGCCGGCGCGGCGCTCTCGCCCTTGGACGCCATGGCGGCCTCACGCTCGGTCGTCGCCGCCTGCTTCTCGAAGGACGAGGCGAACTCCTGCGGCGCCGTGTACTGGCTGGGCTGCCACATGGAGCCGAGCTGCTGCTCCTCCTGCTGGGTGATGGGGCGCACGCGGAACAGGAGGCTGGTGATCTCCTCGGCCGTGTTCTCCCACATCTCCTGGAACAGCTCGTAGCCCTCCTTCTTGTAGGCGATCTTGGGGTCGGTCTGGGCGTAGCCGCGCCAGCCGATGCCGCTGCGCAGCTGGTCCATGCCGCGCAGGTGGTCCTTCCACTTCTCGTCGATCTCCTGGAGCATGATGTACCGCTCCAGGCGCCGCATCTCCTCGGGCCCGATCTCGGCCTCGCGCAGGCTGTAGGCCTGCTCGATCCGGGTCATGAGCAGCTCGAAGGCCTGCTGCTCGGTCTTCTCCTCCAGCTCGCGGGGCAGGACCCGGAAGCCGAACACCTTGCGGGCCCAGTCGCACAGGGCCGGCGGGTTCTTGTCCTCCAGCGCCAGGGCGTCGTTGAGGTGCTCCTTGAGCTCCTTGTCGACGCAGCGCTCGATCCACAGGAAGACCGCCTTGCGCAGCTCGTCGCCCTCGCCCTCCAGGATCCGCTGCCGCTCCCGGTAGACGAGCTTGCGCTGCTCGTCCATGACCTGGTCGTACTCGAGCACGTTCTTGCGCATGTCGAAGTGGTAGGCCTCGACCTTCTTCTGCGCCTTCTCGATCGCCCGCGTCACCATGGGCGCCGAGATCTCCTGCCCCTCCTCCATGCCGAGCTTCTCGAGCAGCCACGAGACCCGGTCCGAGGCGAAGATCTTCATCAGGTCGTCTTGGAGCGACAGGTAGAAGCGGCTGGTGCCGGGGTCGCCCTGGCGACCGCAGCGCCCGCGGAGCTGGTTGTCGATCCGGCGCGACTCGTGCCGCTCGGTGCCGATGATGTGCAGCCCGCCCAGGTCCTGGACCCGTCCGCCCAGCGGGACCTTGGGGTACTCCTGGCCGTCCGGCCCGGCGAC
>JAWLGW010001144.1:0-2646 GCA_041690735.1 Planctomycetota bacterium | reverse complement strand
GGCGGCCGCCACCAGGGCGCCGCGGGCGCACGAGGTGAGGGGGTCGTCGGCGCGCCGGATCTCCTTGACGGGGATCGGGAACTGCATGCGGCTGAACTCGTCGCGGACGACGTCGATGAACCCGCCGATCTTGCTGGTCCCGCCCGCGAACACGATGTCGATCGGGTCGGGGAAGTTCGGCATGTCCTCCGACGACTCGAACCGGTTCTTGATCTCGGTCAGGGTGTACCGGATCAGCTCGCGGTAGTAGAGGTCGATCGCCTGCTCCTCGCGGGTGCGCGGGTTGCGCAGGTCGACGCCCTTCTCCTTGAGCGCCGTGGCGCGCGAGGCCTTGATCCCCAGCACCTTGGCCACGTTGCGGTCGATCCAGTCGCCGCCGCGGGCCGTCGAGAAGCTCAGCGCCGGGAGGGTCTTGTAGGCGACGCAGATGTTGAACATACCGCCGCCGCAGGAGATCCCGATGCCGGTGAAGTCGTCCTCGTCGAGCTCCGAGAAGACGATGCAGTGGCCCTCGAGGATGTCCTTGGGGTTGTAGCCCAGCTTGCGCAGCAGGTCGTTGAAGATGCCCTTGTGGTAGACCACGTTCATCTCGAAGTCGATCGGGTCGGCGGGCACCGAGTAGTACACGACCTCGTTCGCCACCTGCGGCGGGCCGAGCAGCCGATCGATCAGCAGCTTCTCGATGGGGAGGGCGTCCGCCTCCTTGGGGCTGAGCATGCCGTCGGCCATCGGCCGGCGGGTCTCGCGGTTGTAGATGTTCGCGAGGTCGAAGGCGGGGTCCCCGATCACGATCATCTTGTTGTTGAGGATGACGTACTGCACGTCCATCTTGGTGAGCATGTTGCGCGTGAAGTCGTTCTGCTCGATGTCGATGAACGCGTTCCGCTGCACCTTGATGATGACGTTGCCTTCGTAGTCCTGGACCGCGGACAGGAGGTTCGCGGTCCCCACGTCCAGGCCCTTCCCGGGGCGCAGGCGCGGACCCGCCGCGGCACGCGGTGCGCTCGCCGTGCCGAAGTCGATGCTGGGCTTATCGCTCATCTGCCTTCCTGAATCTTTCTTCGAGGGATCGATCGATCGAAGAAGCGGGCGAGCGCCTACTTCTTACGGAGATTGCGCAGCTTCGCAAGCTTGTCCTTGACGCCGGCTGCGCTCTGCTCCTTGAGCTTCACGTCCTTGATGTTCGACTCCATCTTGACGCTCTCGTCCATGTTGGCGAACAGCGCCGCCGCCTGCTCGGCGGTGAGGTCGAACCCGAGGTCATCCTTGCTGCCGCCGCGGCCAGCCGCCTTGCGGAGCACGTCCGAGAGGTTCTGCTGCAGGGAGGCGAACTGCTTGGTGAAGTCGGGCGACTCGGCGGCCGCGGCGGGGGCGGCCGCCATGTTGGTGCGCGCCTCCATGAGGGTGTTGGCGATCCCCGCCATCATCTCCTGCATGCGCGCCTGGCGCTGCTCGAACTCCATGCGCATGCGCTGGAGCTCGGCGTCGCTGGCGCCGCCGCCCTTCCCGCCGCCAGCCTCGAGCTCCTGCTTGAGGCGGGCGACCTCTTGCTCGAGGCGCTCCACGTCCTCGGTGAGGCCCTTGACCCGCCCCTGGGCGCGGGCCTCCGACTCCTCGAGCTCGGCGGCGCGCCGCTTGAGGGCCTGCTGCTCCTCCGCGCCCTCCTCCTCGACCTGACGCAGCTTCTTGCGGTACCGCTCCACGTCCTCGGTCAGGTCGTCGACCTGCACGTTGAAGCGCTTGCGCAGCTGCTCGTGCTCGTCGCGCGGCACCGCGTCAGCGACCGCCGCCGCCTTCTGCTCGGCGCGGGCCAGCTCCTGGCGGAGACGCTCGTGCTCCTCGCGCGACACGCCGTCGGCGGCGGCGGCGGCCTTCTGCTCGGCCGCCTCCAGCCGCGCCTCGGCCCGGGCCAGCTCCTGGCGCAGCCGGTCGTGCTCCTCGCGGGACACGCCCCCGGCGGCGGCCTCGGCGCGGGCCTCCGCTTTGGCCAGCCGGTCGCGCAGGTCGGCGATCTGGCCCTCGTAGTTGGCGGCCGCGACCTTCTGCCCCTCCAGGCTCCTCTCCATGAGGGCCTGCTTGTCCCGGGCGAAGGCGGCCTTCTCCTCGATGAGGACCTGCTTCTCCCGCGCCAGCTGCGCGTTCACCTCGGCCAGCTTCTGCTCGAGGTTCTTGTGCGCCTGCTCCACCTGCATGGCGCGCTGCTGGAGGGCCCGCGTCTCGGCCAGCTGGCGGTCGACCTCGGCCTTGGCCTCGGCCATGATCCGCTGGCGTTCCTGCTCCGACATGGCCCCCCCGCCCTGCGGGGCCTTGGCCATGACGTTCTGGACCGCCTTGAAGATCAGCTGGTTGATGTCGCCCGCGCGCAGGACCTTGACCTGCCGGAAGCCCTTCTTCTCGAGGTCACGCAGGCTGACCTTCGAGGTATTCCGCTCGATGGCCTTGCGGACGTCGAGGACTTCTCGTTTGAGCTCTGGATCCATCCGGGTCCTCGGCCCGCGCCGCACCCTGCCGAGCGCGTAAGGGCAGGAAAAACCTACACCTTCGACCGCCCAGCGTCAACCTGACAGTGTGGTTTGTGGGGGGGCTTCGCCCCCCCCACATTCCCCCCCAAGAGGCTCCGGGACGGCGCGCGCTGCTCCTCCTTGG
>JAWLGW010001143.1:0-2647 GCA_041690735.1 Planctomycetota bacterium | reverse complement strand
GAGCGGATCGACGAGCGGGCGGCGGCGATCGCCAGCGACGTGGTGCGCACCGAGGAGCAACCCCGGCTGGGCGAGGCGCTGCGCGAGGAGGTCATGGTCGCCGCCGCGGCCGAGCTGGAGGCGCTGCGCGAGCGGGTGACCGCCGACGCCGCCCGCAGCATCGACGAGCGGCTGGCGGCGACGCCCACGGCCGAGGGGGTGCGCGAGGCGGCCGCCCGGGCGGCGGCCGCCGCCGCGCAAGCGCTGACCGGGCGCCTCGAGCAGGCCGAGGCCCGCGAGCTGGAGCGCGACGCCGCCCTGGAGGACCTGCGCGACGAGGTGACGCGGGAGCTGGCGCGGGCGAGCGCGCGGCGCACACCCTCGGGTCGTCCCCGCCGGGCCTGGGGGCGTGCGCTGCGCCGGCGAGCGCGCCTGGCGCTCGGCACCGCGGGCGCGCTCCTGGTGCTCACTGCGGGGGCCTTCTCCCTGCTGCCCCCGCGCTACGTCGCCGAGGCGGTGGTCGCGCCCACCGACGGGCTCGACCCCTACACCGGGCCGATCGAGCGGCTGGTGGCGCAGACCACGGCGCCCGACGCCGTGGCCGCCGTGGCCCGGACCGCCGGCCTGGCCGCGGACGCGACGCCGCAGGAGCAGGCGCGGGACCTGCTCCTCGACCTGTCGAGCGACCTCGCCGGGCGGCTGAGCGCGCAGGTGGACCTGGTGCGCCGCGGGGCCGGGGTCGAGCTGGTGCGCCTGCGGGCGCAGGGCGCCAGCGGCGCCCAGGCGCAGGCGGCCGCGGCCGCGCTGACCGCCCACCTGCTGGCGGCGCAGGCGGCGCTGCAGCCCGACGGGGAGGGGGGCCAGCAGGGGAGTCGGGCGCTGGGCGTGCTGCGCGAGGCCGCGGTGGTGGAGACCGCCAGCGCCTGGAGTCGGCTGCCCCACGCGGTCGTGGCGGCGCTGCTGCTGGGACTGCTCGCCGGCGCGTTCGCCGAGCTGCGGCGGGACGCCTTCCACGACCCGGGCGAGGCGGCGGATGCGCTCGGCCTGCCGCTGCTCGCCACGGTCGGAGGGCGGGCGTGATCGTCACCCGGGGCTACTGCGAGCGGTGCGACGTCTCGTTCGCGGTCTCGCCCGAGCTGCTCATGGACCTCGATGGCTGCGCCTGCGAGCGGTGCGGCGCGGTGCTGGTGCTGGTCGCCGAGGACGCGTCGGCCCTGGCCGCGCCTCCCGCCTCGGGGGGCGGCAACGGCGGCGCGGGGCGTCTCCTCCCGGGCGCCGAGCCCGCGGCGGCGCCGTTGCCCTCCTGGGACGGCGGCGACACGCAGGAGGTGCGTCGCCTGGCGTCGAACGGCGTCGGCGGCGCTCTGCCGCCGCCCGTCGACTTCGGCGAGGAGCTGGGCGACCTGGCCCGGCCGCAGCGAGGAGCCCGACGACCGGCGGCGTCGGCTCGACCGGACCCGCAGGGCGACCCCCTCGCCGGGGTGGTCGAGACCTTCGAGCTGCGCTCGACGAGCGGGACGGGCTCGCAGGCCTACGACAAGGACGACCTGGCTGCGGCGCTGGCGCAGCCCAGGCCCGCGCCAGCCGCGGCGCGATCCGCGCCGGCGCCGGCTCCCCCTCGCTCGCTGCAGGAGGCGGACTGGCCGGAGGATCCCGACTGGGCGGCGCTCCTCGACGAGAGCCTGCCGGAGCTGGCGGAGGATGACGCCTCCGCCAAGCGCGTGGTGATCCACCTGCCGCAGTCGGCGGCGGACGGCTCGGAGGCCGCGCAGGAGCTGGCCGATCTGCTGCGACCGCACGGGATCGACCCGGAGCTGGCGGGCCTCGCCCTGGAGGCGAGCGCGTCGCGCGCCGAGGACCCTCCCACCCAGCCCTTCGTGCGGAGGGCCGAGGACCCCGCCACTCAGCCGTTCGTCCGGGGGGCGCAGCCCGTCGAGGACGAGCCGACGCGGGACTTCTCCCGCGAGGAGCTGGCCGCGGCGCGAGGCGCGAACGACGACACCACCCGGGACGTGCAGGCGCCGGCCGGGACCAAGGACGAGCCGACGCGCAAGTGGTCCCTCGAGGCGCCGGAGGGCGCCGGGCCGGAGGGCCCCGACACGCGCACCTGGTCGCGGGGCCCGGCGTCGCTGAGCCGCCCGACGTCGCGCCTCTCCCGCGAGCGCATGCGCCGCGACGAGGCGCTGCGGCGCTTTCACCTCGAGCCCCAGGCCCCCGCGCCCCAGCGGCGCGTCCGCGAGCTGCACTACGACGCCCTGGACGCCGCGCTGGTGTGCGCTCGCGCAGCCGAGAGCCCGGGAGCGGCCCGCTACGGCGCGCTCCACCAGCAGCTCCTGCGGGAGCGGAGCGGCGTGGCGCCGCGGACCATCCTGATCACCAGCCCCCGGCGCGGCGACGGGCGCACCTCGGTGGCCGCCAACCTGGCCCTGGCGGCGACGCGCGGCGAGCGGCCGGCCCTGCTCGTCGCGGCGGACCCCGACGGCGCCGACCTGGTGCGCGCCTTCGGGCTGGGTCCGGCCGAGCGGGGGCTGCTCGAGCTCCTCCGCGACCGCGACGACCCGCGCGGCTACCTGATCGAGGTGGGGGAGGGCGCCCTCGACCTGTTGCCGGTGGGGCGGCCCGCCTCCGACGCCGCCCAGCTGCTCGCGTCCGACGACGTGGGCCACCT
>JAWLGW010001142.1:0-2647 GCA_041690735.1 Planctomycetota bacterium | reverse complement strand
AACGGGACGCCGCCGCCGCCGGGGGAGGCCATCTCGGCGTGGACGCCGATCACTTCGACGTCCAGCCGCGCCTCCCGCGCCTCGATCCCCACCACCTCCGCCCGCAGGTCGGCCACCATCTCGAACACCACCGTCTGGTGATCGGTCTCGCCGTAGGACCACTGCAGGGGGAAGCTCTGCCCCACTCGCAAGGTCCACACCTCGTCGCGGCGCGCAGACCGACGCGGCTGCGCGTCGTCCGCGGGGCGGGCGGGGCGCGCCGCGGCGACGGCCCGCTCGGCGCGAGGCGTCGCCGACAGGGCGGACGCGGCGCCGACGGCGCCCGCCACCAGCAGCGCTGCGGCCGCCAGACCGCCCCCCCACCGCAGGCTTCGCGCGCGCCGCGCCTGCGCCAGCCCCTCCAGGGCCAGGGGCGGCCTCCCCGACAGGAAGCGATCGAGGTCGTCTCGCAAGGCGGCGGCGCTGGGGTAGCGGGCGGCCGCCTCCTTGGCCAGGGCCTTGCGGCAGATCGCGTCCAGCGCCTCGGGGACGGCGGGGTTCGCCTCCCGCGGCCAGCGCGGATCGACCGACAGCACCTTGGAGAGGACCTCGAACTGGCTGTCCCCCTCGAAGGGCGCGTCGGCGGTGAGCAGCGCGTACAGGATCGCCCCCAGCCCGTGCACGTCGACGGCGGGCGTCATGTCGCGCCACGGCACGCCGCGGGCCTGCTCGGGGGCCATGTAGGCCGGGGTGCCGAGCATGGCGCCGGTCTTGGTGAGGGTCTCCGCGTCCACGTCGCGGGCGAGGCCGAAGTCGAGGAGGACCGGCTGGCCGGTGTCCGCTCGCAGCATGACGTTGGCCGGCTTGAGGTCGCGGTGCAGGATCTCCAGCGCGTGCACCGCCTCCAGGGCGTCCGCGACCTCGCGCGCGATCCGCGCTGCCCGCTCCGGCTCGAGAGGCTGCCCGTGCTGCAGCAGGTCCGCCAGGCTGTCGCCGGCGATCATCTCCAGGGCCAGGTACGGCCCCTGCTGCGCCTGCCCCATGTCGTGGACCCGCACCACCCCGGGGTGACGAATCCGCGCCAGGAGCTGCGCCTCGCGCCAGAAGCGCTCCAGCGCCGTGGGGCTGGCGCGCCCCTGCAGGATCACCTTGAGGGCCAGGCGGCGGCCCATGCGCGGGTCGTGCACCTCGTACACGGCCCCCATGCCGCCCTGCCCGAGCAGCCGGACCACCTGGTAGGGCCCGATCTGCTGCGGAGCGCCGATCCCGTCGAGCAACGCCACGCCTCGACGATACCTCCCGGCGCCGGGGCGCGCTCGCGGTCCCCTCAGGCGTAGCGGCGCAGGAGCCGGGCGGCCTGCGTCCCGTAGCCGCCGCCGAACAGGTTGAAGTGGTTGAGGACGTGGTACAGCGAGTAGAGGTCCACCCGCTCGCGCCAGCCGCCCTGCAGCGGGAACGCCTCGTCGTAGGCGGCGAGGACGCGCTCACCGAAGCCGCCGAACAGGAGCATCATGCCCAGCTCCGCCTCCCGGTGGCCGTAGTAGACGGCGGGGTCGATCAGCGCGGGGCGCCCATCCGGAGCGACGTGGAGGTTGCCCGACCACAGGTCGCCGTGGATCAGGGCCGAGGGCTCGGGCTCGCCGAGGAGCTGGTCGAGGCGGGCGGACACCCGCTCGCCGTCGGCGAGCGCCTCGGCGTCGAGGCCGTTCTCACGCGCCAGCTCGAGCTGGTGGGCCAGGCGCCGCTCCCGGTAGAAGTCGACCCAGCTCGGCAGCCAGCCGTTGGGCTGCGGGGTGGCCCCGCAGTAGCCGTCGACCTCGAAGCCGAACCCGCGGGCGTCGCTGGCGCGGTGCAGCTCCGCCAGCCCGCGCCCCAGCGCTTCGTCGAAGCCGCGCTGCCGCTTCCCCTGGGGCAGGTAGTCGATCACCAGGAACGAGCGCCCCGGACCCGCGTCGCTCCAGGCGATCGGCCGGGGGATCACCAGGGAGGTGCCGCTGTCCTTCAGGGCCTGCAGCCCGGCCGCCTCGGCCGCGAACTGGTCGGGGAGGGGGCGGTCGTTCCACTTCACGAACAGGCGCCGCCCGCCCACCTCGGTGGTGGCCGCCGAGTTGATGCACCCGCCGCCGGCGGGGTCGAGGGACAAACCCTCGACCGGCTCCCCCAGCGCCTCGCGCAGGGCCTGCGCGACGAGCGCCGCCCGGCTCACGCTCCGTCCGCCTCGAGCTCGGCCAGCAGCGCCTGGCAGGAGCGGAGGATCATGGCGTAGCCGTCGTCGAACCCGCGCGGGCCGCCGTAGTAGGGGTCGGGGACGTCGTGGCCGCCCTCGGGGTCCCACTCTCGCAGGCGGCGGACCTTGGCCTTGTGCTGCGGGGGGCAGCGCTCGAGGAGGTCGCGCTCGTTCTGCCGGTCCATGGCCACGATCAGGTCGAACGCCTCGAAGTCGGCCGCACGCACCTGTCGGGCTCGCGACGTGAGCTGGATCCCGTTGCGGCTGGCGACCTCCGACGAGCGGGGGTCCGCCCGTTCGCCCGCGTGGTAGGCGGACGTGCCGGCCGAGTCGATGTGGTAGCGGTCGTGGGCCGCGGCCGCGGTGTCGGTCCAGTGGTAGAGGTGGTCCATGCCGAGGACCACGGGGATCGCGAGGACCGCCATCAGCCACACGTTGGCG
>JAWLGW010001141.1:0-2649 GCA_041690735.1 Planctomycetota bacterium | reverse complement strand
GGGGGGGGGGGGGGGGGGGGGCGCCCCCCCCCCCCCCCCGACCACGCGCGCGCGCGACCAACCTTTAGGTCGCCAGCTCCCGGCACACCTCGATGAACGCCTCGGCCAGGGTGGGGTGGTACCAGGGCGTCGCGTACAGGTCGCGGACCGTGCCCCCCATGCGGATCACCGTCGCCGGGATATGGATCAGGTCGTCGGCCCGCGGGCCGAGGATCTGGCAGCCCAGCAGCTTGCCGCCGCCGGGCTCGGCCACGATCCGCACCATGCCGAACTCGGCGCCCATGACGATCCCGCGCCCCTGCTCGGGGTAGCGCTTGACCGCCTCCACGAACGAGACGCCGCTCGCGGCCAGCTCCTGGGGCGGGCTGCCGACGTTCGCCACCGGGGGGTCGGTGAAGATCACCTCCAGGGCCGGGGTCTCCTCGTCGTACAGGGCCAGCTCCCCGGCGTCGCCTCCCAGGGCGACGTGGGCGGCGTTGCGGCCGGCGACGGCCCCCTCGAGGTTCGCCTCGTGCAGGATCTCCCGCCCGCCGGTGGCGTCGCCCGCCACGAACAGGTGGGGGGCCGTGCTCTGGAGGCGGAAGCTCAGGTCGACCGCGTCGGGGTCGAACTCCGCCCCGGTGGCCGCCAGGTTCAGGCCCTCGAAGGCGGGCGTCCGGCCGGTGGCGTTGAGGATCAGCTCCACCTCGTGCACCGCCTCGCCGCCGTCCTCGCGGCGGCAGGTCACCCGCGCCCGCCCGCCGGGCGCGGCCTCGATCCGGGTGGGGACCGCCGGCACGCACAGCTCCATCTCCCGGGACAGGGCGCGGGTCAGCTCCTCGCCCATGAGGTGGTCGAGCTTGTGGAGCAGCGGCGAGCGGCTGGCCAGGATCACCCGGGTGCCGCAGCGGGCCAGCCACTGGGCGAACTCGAGCCCCACCGCGCCGGCGCCGACCACCAGCGCGCTCTCGGGCGCCGCCTCCAGCTGGAACATGGCGTCGCTGTCGACCAGCCGCACCCCTTCGGGGTAGGGGATCGGGAAGGCGCGCACCCGCGAGCCGACCGCCACCACGAAGGCCTTGGCGGTGAGGCGCCGCCCCCGCAGCTCGCCGCTGGTGCCCTCGATCGTGTGCGGGTCCACGAACTGCACGTAGCTGCGCACGAGCTCGTAGCCCCCCCGCTCGATCGACCCCACCTTGGCCCGCTGGAAGCGCGCCACCAGTTGGCGCATGCGCTCCATGTGCGCCGCGAAGTCGAGCTCCGGCTCGCCCACCCGGATCCCGAACCGGGCCGCGTCACGGATCTCGTGCAGCCGGTGGGCCGTCTCGAGCAGCGTCTTGGTGGGCATGCACCCCCGCAGGATGCACAGCCCGCCCAGCTCCTGCGCGCCGTCGACGGCGAGCACCCGGGCGCCCAGCTGGTGCGCCGTCGCCGCCGCCTTGCTGCCGGCGGTGCCGCAGCCGATCACGATCACGTCGTAGTCGCTCATGAGATCTCCCGCGCCGACGCGCCCGTGTTGAGGCTGTCACAAGATGCAGCCCCTGGAGGCACGACGGCGAACAGTGTGGTTTGCGGGGGGGCTTCGCCCCCCCGCAGTCCCCCCCAGGAGCTCCGGGACGGCGCGCGCTGCACCTCCTGGGGAGGAGGAGACGCTGTTACGACGAATCCGCGCACGCCGTACCTCCGCCCACCTCGCGCGGGTGCTCGCTCGGGGATGGCCCAACAGCCCCGCCTCGCCAGGACCCGCACCCGCGCGAGGTGCTCCGACTCGCCAGCCATCTTGCGACAGCCTCCCGTGCCCGTGTTCGCTCGCTCTCGAACCGACCGAGAGGTTGCCAAATTCCTCCCGTATGCTCGTCCCTCATGGATGACCGCCTCGCCGCCCTGGAGCGCGCCTTCCGCGAGCGGCCCGGCGACCCCGACCGGGCGCTGGAGCTCGCGCGCGCCTATCTGCGCGCCGCGCGCCCCGCGCGGGCGTTGACGGTGTCTCGTCCGCACGGCGCGTCGGACGTGCGGCTCGCCGCTGCCCGGGCGCTGGGAGAGCGGCTCGGGCGTCCCTTCCTCGGGATCAGCCCGCGTGGGTTCGAGACCTTCTCCCAGTCCACCTCCTCCTTGCAGGTGCTCATCCCCGGCGGGGCCTTCCTGGAGGACGGGCTCACCGGCGGCAGCGCCGCCGCCAGCCTGGTGCTGCCGGGCGGCAGTCGCGCTGCCCTGCGCCCGGTGACCCTCCCCGACTTCCTGATCGGCGGGGCGCCCGCGCCCGCGCCCGACCGGGAGGAGGCGGCGCTCGCCGCCAGCGCCGCGGGCGGCCGGCTGGCCCGCGCCGCCGAGTGGAAGAAGGCCTGGCGCGGCGGGGTGTACCTCGACGGGGACGAGACGGCCTCGTGGCCCAACCCCCTCCCGGACCGCGTCTTCCCAGGCGAGGGCCCGGGCGGCGTCGAGTCCTCCTACGGCGTCCGATTCGACCCCAGGTTCGCCGAGTGGCAGCACGGCCCGCGGGACGAGCTGCTGATCCTCGACGGGACCACCGGCCGCTACCGCGCCCCCCGCGGTCGCTCGCAGGGGCGCCGCCGCGCCGCCTGGCGCCTGGTGGTGGAGCTGCCGGCGGACGTGTGAGCAGGAAGCTGTCGCTGGGGCGGGGGCTCCTTGCCTCGGCGAGTAATGAACAGG
>JAWLGW010001140.1:0-2650 GCA_041690735.1 Planctomycetota bacterium | reverse complement strand
CCTCGGCGCGCCGGTGGCTGCCCTCGAGCCGGTGCGCGCGGTCGGCGCGGACGCCGTGCTGGTCGCCGACGCCAAGTCGGTGTGGTCGATCCCGCTCCGCGAGGGCCAGCCCTCCTGGAGCTTCTCCTATCCCCTCGACGAGGGCGAGCCCGGCCGGGTCGAGGCGGCGGTGTACCGTCCGGCCGTGGGCCCGGGGCGAGTGTTCGCGACCTTGCACCGCAACCGGCCCGCCCGGCTGCCTCCTCCGCCCCCGGCGCCCAACCCGGCTGGCCCCGGGGGAGGCGAGCCCGAGCAAGAGCCGGCGCCCGGCGAGGGCGAACGGGGCGAGGGCGCCGAGGCGGAGCCGGAGGGGCCCGGCGCGGCTCCTGCCGCGACCGCGCCGGAGGGCGAGGTCGAGCGGCGCCGCGACTGGCGGGTGGTCGCCCTCGACGCCCGCACCGGCGAGCTGGTGTGGGACGCCGCCGCCCGCCGGGGCTTCGCGGCGCTGGCCCGGGACGCGGAGTGGGTGAGCTCGCCCCTGTTCCACGAGGGGGCGGTGTACGTGACCGTCCTGACCCGGCCCAACGACCTGGTGGCGACGCTGGTCCGGCTCGACGCCGCCAGCGGCGAGGTGACCCGGCGCACCTTCCTCGCCTCGCGCTCGGCGTACGACCACCGGGTGATCGGCGCCCCGCCGGCGCCCCCCGCGGCGTCGGTGCTGGGCGCCGTGATCTGCGCGACCGGCCTGGGGTGCGTGGCGGCGGTCGACCCCAGCCTGGGGGACGTGGAGTGGATCGCCCGGTATCCGGTCACCCCCGCCGGCAGCGAGCCGACGGTGGTCGAGGCGGAGCGGCGGTTCCGGGCGCACAGCCCGCTGGCAGCGCACGACCCGATCGTGGTGGCGCCGGTGGACGCCCCCGAGGCGCTGGCGCTGGACGCCGCCACCGGGCGGGTGCGGTGGCGCGTGCCGCGCGGAGACGCCCGGGTCTGCGTGGCGGGGCCCACGGGCGAGGTGCTGCTGCTGGGGCGGCGTCTGGTCGCGCTCGAGCGCGCCACCGGGCGGGTGCGGGTGGCGGGGCCCGAGCTGCCCGGGGAGGTCACCGCCCGCCCGGCGGTCCTCGGTCAGGAGCTGGTCGCGCCCACCGCCGAGGCGCTGCTGCGGATCTCCCTCGCCGAGGGCGCCGCCGTGGCGCGGCTCCGCTACGAGGATCCGCTGGCCGAGCACGGGCCGGCGCTGCTCGTCGCCCCGGACCTGCTCGCGACGGCGGCCTACAGCCGGCTCAACCTGTACGAGCCGCTGGCCACCCGCCTCGAGGCGATCGCCCGCCGCTACGGCGGGCGGCCGCACGAGGCCTACTTCCTGGGCGAGCTGCACGCGCAGCGCGGCGACGTCACCGAGGCGGTGCGCCACCTGCGCCGGGCGGTCGAGTCCGGGCTGGACCAGACGACCAAGCTCAAGGCGCGCCTGATCGGGGTGCGCCTGCTGGTAGAGGAGGCGGCGCGCCTGCGCCAGGCGCAGGACGACGCCGGCTACCGCCGCGCCGCCGAGTTCGTGCTCGGCTTCCTGGGCGGCGTCGGCAAGGCCCCCACCGACGTGACCCAGCGGAGCGAGCGCGAGCTGGTCCTGAGCGCCGCCCCCCTCCTGCGGGCCTACGGCGACCTGCTGGCCGCCTCGAGCGCGGTCGAAGACGGGGCCAAGGCGGCCCGGATCTACCAGCGCCTGCTGTGGACGCCCCCGGGGACGCTGGTCCCGCTCGACGACGGGACCGAGGTGGACGCGCGCGCCTACGCCCGCGCGCGGGTGCAGGAGCTGGTGGAGCGGCGGGGCCTCGAGGTGTACGCGGTGTTCGAGCAGCTGGCCCAGGAGACGTACCGCCTGGCCGAGCGGTCGGGCAACCTATCGGGGCTGCAGCAGGTGGCCGAGCAGTTCCCGGCGTCGACCTACGCGCCGGCGGCGCGGCTGCTGCTCGCCGACCGCTACGTGGCCGAGGGGCTGCGGAGCGAGGCGGCGGCCGAGCTGGAGCGCTTCGTCTCCGAGCACGACCAGGACCCGCGGCGGGTCGAGGCGCTCGTTCGTCTGGCCGAGCTGTACGAGAAGCTCCGTCGCCCCGCGGCGGCGCGCGCCGCGCTCGGCCGGCTGGCGGAGCTGGAGCCCGGCCCGACCCTGCGCCCCGCGGGCGCGACGAAGCCGGTCGACGCGGTCGCCTGGGCGCAGTCCGCCCTGGCGCGGCTGTCGGGCGGGCGTGACCCCGAGGCGCTGGCGCGGGGCGCCGCGGCCGCGCGCCTCGAGGCGCCCCTGGGCCGCGCCTTCCGCAGCCGGACCGAGCTGTCGCAGCTCGGCGTGGAGCTGGTCGAGCCCCTCGGCTGGGAGAGCGGACCGCGCGACCTGTTCTTCGTGCGCCGCGGCGACGCGCTCGAGGCGCGCCACGCGGAGGACGGGCGGAGCCTGCTGCTGGTCTCGGGTCTGGAGGCGTCGCCTCGCCTCCAGCCGGTGGTGGCGGGCGAGCTGCTGGTGGTCCCCTGGACCGACCGGGTGGAGGCGTACGCCCTCGGCGGTCCGCAGGTGGGCCAGCGGGTGTGGCAGCGGGCGGTCGAGGCCGAGGGCCCCGCCGAGCGAGCGGCCGAGCGAGCGGGCGGGCGGCTGGGGCCGTTGGCCCGGGACCCGATCGAG
>JAWLGW010001139.1:0-2655 GCA_041690735.1 Planctomycetota bacterium | reverse complement strand
CCCGGCTCCACCCCGAGCTCGAGCCCGCCTGGTAGCCGCACCTGCCGCGCTCGTACTGGCTGTCGGCCTTCGCCGCCTCCGAGGAGGTGGAGCGGCTGCGGCGAGACCTGCTCGCGCGCGCCCAGCCGCTCACCGTGCTCCTCGACCTCGAGCTGCCGCTGCTGCGGCCGGGGCGCTTCCTGCGCGGGGCCCCCGGACTGCGGCAGACGCGGCGAGCGCTGCACGCCCTGATCGGCGACGCGGCGGCGGCGGGCCACCGGATCGTGACCGCCGAGTACCCCGCCCGGGGGCGGGCGGCGCGCGCCTTCCTCGACGCCGTGGGCGTGGCGGCGCCGGCGGACCTCCCCCACACCAAGCTGCTCATGGCCTACTCCAGCCTGATCCCGACCGAGACGCTGCGGCGGCGGACTCGCGCCGCGGTGGCCGAGCTGTCGCGGCGCTGGCCGGGCCGCGTCCACGCGGCCCTGGGCACCCTGGCGCACGGCGCGCTCGGCTGGGAGCCGACGCTCGATCCGGCGGGCCTCGCGCGGGACCTCGCCTTCTACCGAGAGGCGGGGCTGGCGGCGGTGGCGCTGTTCCGGGCCGGCGGCCTGACGGAGGAGCACCACTTCGCAGCCGTTCGCTAGCCTCCGCCCATGGACCCGATCTCCTCCTACTGGCGCAGGCTGCGGTGGCTGCGGCGCCGCACCTGGGTGGGCGCCGAGCGCGCCCACCTCGAGGCGCGCTCGCTCCCCCTCGCTGACTGCGACGCCTTCGCCGAGGCCGTCGCCGCGGAGCTCGGCAGTCAGGACGGGGTGGCCTGGGCTCGCCTCAACCGCCACCTGGACCGGGTGGTCGTGGCCTACGACGGGCCGCCGCTCGACGTCGACGCGGTGATCGAGCGCCTGGAGGAGATCGAGGAGCGGCTGGGGCTCGATCAGCACCCCTTCCCGGCCGACCCCCGCGAGCACCCGGGCGACCTCGAGCCCCTCATGCGCACCCTCCTCGAGGGCGGCGCCGACGTGGTGTGGCTGGCCCTCGGGCAGGCGCTGCGGCTGGCAGGGGTGGGGCGCCTGCCCTTCCACGTCGACCTGGCGGCGCTGACCACGCTGTTCCGCGAGACCCCCCGCCTGCGGCGGCTGATCGAGGACCGCCTGGGGGTGGAGGCGGCCGACCTCACCCTGGGGCTGCTCAGCCCGGCCTCGCAGGGGCTGTCCCACGGGTGGTCGGGGCCCCTGCTCGACCTGTTCCACCGCGGCCTGCGGGCGCGCGAGATCGAAGCCCGCCGCGCCGCCTGGGCCCAGTGGGAGCCCGTCCTGTGCGGCCACCCGGACGGCAACCGCGAGTGCCCCGTGGTGCAGCCGCGACCCCGCCCGGTCCCGGGCGGTCCGGTCGAGGAGTACGCCGAGCAGGCCCTGCTCGCGACGCTCGGCGCCTTCGGCTTCGGCCTCGCCGCCTCGGGCAGCACCGCCGAGGCGACCGCGCCGGTGTTCGGCGGCGTGCCCAAGCCCGCCCGCCTCGGCCGCGAGGCGTTCGTGGCCGAGCTGGGCACCTGGTTGGCGCGCGAGGGCGTGGCCGTGCTCCACAGCGACGCCCTCCGCTTCCTCGACCGGGTCGACTGCCTGGTGATCACCGAGGACGTGCTGCTCCCCAGCGGGGCCGACGCCGCCGAGCAAGCGCGCGACCCGGCCGCCGACGGCCTCGCCGCCTGCGCCCGGGCCGCCGGGGTGTGGCGGATCCTCGCCACCGACCAGCCCGCGCGGGTGTCGTGGTTCGACGCCGACAAGGTCATGCCGGACGGCGCGGAGCTCGAGCAGGCGGTGCGGATCCTGCAGGGGGAGGGGCGGGTAGTGTGCCTGGTCGCTCGCGGTCCTCACACCGCGCTGGCGGCGGCCGACGTGGGGATCGCCCTCGCCACGCCCGGGCGGCCCGAGCGCGACCCGCCCTGGGGCGCGGACGTCCTGTGCGCGGACCTGGCCCACGCCTGCGCCCTGCTGTCCGCCGTCGCCATCGCCCGGCGCGCCTCGCAGCAGAGCGTGCGGCTGGCCGAGATCGAGGCGGTGGCCGGGCTGATCCTGTGCCTGCGGGGCCTCGACCCCCGCACCACCCGCGGCGTGCAGCTGCTGGCCGACGTGACCTCCGCGGTCGCCCAGCTCAACGGGCTGCGCCAGGCCCGCAAGGTCCCCCGCCTGCTCCCCGCGCCCGCAGACCGCACGCCGTGGCACGTCCTCGAGGCCGACGAGGTCCTGGCGCGGGTCCAGTCCAGCCGGGAGGGCCTGAGCGAAGCGGCCGCCGCGGAGCGACGGCCGCCCGAGGTCGCGCCGCCGACGCGCAGCGCCGCGCTGGGGTCGGCGATCGTGACCGAGCTCGACAGCCCGCTGGTGCCCGTGCTCACCGCCGGCGCCGCCCTGTCGGCCCTGACCGGCTCGGTGGTCGACGCGGCCATGATCCTCAGCGTCCTGGGGCTCAACGGCCTGGTCGGCGGCCTCCAGCGCTACCGGGTGCGCGAGCGCCTCCAGGAGCTCGAGCGGCGCGAGCGGGTGTCGGTGGCGGTGCGGAGGGACGGCGAGGTCGTCGTGCGCGGCGGCGAGGCCCTGGTGCGGGGCGACGTCGTCGAGCTGCAGGCCGGCGACATGGTGCCGGCCGACTGCCGGCTGCTGGAGGCGACGAACCTCG
>JAWLGW010001138.1:0-2655 GCA_041690735.1 Planctomycetota bacterium | reverse complement strand
TGACTTAGTGACGGTTGCTGAGAAACTGCGACGACTTCCAGGGCCGATAACCCCTTGAGGCGTCGGCGCCGATCGCGGCGGGAGGCCCCCCTCCGCAGGGCCAGGAGTAAGAAATGGCTGGAGATCGCTACCTGTTCACGTCCGAGTCCGTGGCGGCCGGTCACCCCGACAAGGTGTCCGACCAGATCAGCGACGCGATCCTCGACGCGATCCTGGCGCACGACCCCAAGGCGCGGGTGGCCTGCGAGACCACCGTCAACACGGGGCTGGTCCTGATCAGCGGCGAGATCACCACCACGGCCAAGGTCGACTACCAGCAGGTGGCGCGGGAGACGATTGCCGAGATCGGCTACACCGACCCCTCCCTGGGCTTCTCCGCCGAGGAGGTGGCCGTGCTGATCGCCCTCGATCGCCAGTCGCCCGACATCGCCCAGGGCGTGGACGAGGGCGCCGGCCTCCACCAGGCGCAGGGCGCCGGCGACCAGGGCCTCATGTTCGGCTTCGCCTGCAGCGAGACCGACGAGCTCATGCCCCTGCCGATCCACCTCTCGCACCGGCTGATGGAGAAGGTGAACGACCTGCGGGCCAGCGGCGCCCTCCCCTGGCTGCGCCCCGACGGCAAGTGCCAGGTCACCGTGGAGTACGAGGGCGGCAAGCCCATCCGCGTGCACACCGTGGTGATCAGCAACCAGCACGCCCCCGACGTCGCCCACGAGACGATCCAGCGGGAGCTGATCGAGCGGGCGGTGAAGGCCGTGGTCCCGGCCGACCTGCTCGACGACGCCACGATCTATCACATCAACCCCACCGGCCGGTTCGTGGTGGGCGGCCCCAAGGGCGACTGCGGCCTGACCGGGCGCAAGATCATCGTCGACACCTACGGCGGCCGGGGACGCCACGGCGGCGGGGCCTTCTCGGGCAAGGACCCGAGCAAGGTCGACCGCTCGGCCTCCTACATGGCCCGCTACGTGGCCAAGAACCTGGTCGCCGCCGGCCTGGCCGACGAGGCCGAGGTGCAGCTCGCCTACGCGATCGGCGTCGCCGAGCCGGTGTCGATCCACGTCGAGACCCGCGGCACCAGCAGCCTCAGCGCGCAGCAGCTCGCCGACCTGGTCCGTCAGCACTTCGACCTGACCCCGCGCGGGATCAGCGAGACCCTCGACCTGCTGCGCCCGATCTACAAGAAGACGGCCGCCTACGGCCACTTCGGCCGGGAGCTGCCCGAGTTCGCCTGGGAGCGGACCGACAAGGCGGAGGCCCTCAAGGCCTCGGCCCTCACCGAGGCGAGCGCCCGCTAACCACACGAGCTGCTGTGGCGGCCGTTTTATGAGTGACCGTCTCGTCACCAGCCGTCATAGTGGTTGAACACCCGCTGGATTTAGCTTCCCGAGGGGCGAGCGGGGACGCCCGCCCCGGTGGAAGGAGACGAATATGACCGACGTTGCCACCTTCACCGATTACAAGGTCGCGGACATCAAGCTGGCCGACTGGGGCCGCCGCGAGATCAACATCGCCGAGAGCGAGATGCCGGGCCTCATGGCCCTGCGCGAGGAGTTCGGCAAGAAGCAGCCCCTCAAGGGGGCGCGGATCGCCGGCTGCCTCCACATGACGATCCAGACCGCGGTCCTGATCGAGACCCTGGCCGCCCTGGGCGCCGAGATCCGCTGGAGCAGCTGCAACATCTTCAGCACCCAGGACCACGCCGCCGCCGCGATCGCCGCCAACAACATCCCCGTGTTCGCCTGGAAGGGCGAGACCGAGGAGGAGTTCTGGTGGTGCATCGAGCAGACGATCAACGGCCCCGACGGCTGGGTGCCCAACATGCTGCTCGACGACGGCTCGGACCTGACCACCCTGGTGCACGAGAAGTACCCCCAGCTGCTCGAGGGGATCAAGGGCACCTCGGAGGAGACCACCGCCGGCGTCTACCGCCTGCAGCGCATGGCCCGTGAGGGCAAGCTCAAGCTGCCGGCGTTCAACGTGAACGACTCGGTCACCAAGTCGAAGTTCGACAACATCTACGGCTGCCGCGAGTCGCTGCTCGACGGCCTCAAGCGCGCGACCGACGTCATGATCGCGGGCAAGGTCGCGGTGGTCTGTGGCTACGGCGACGTGGGCAAGGGCTGCGCCCAGTCGCTCAAGGGCCAGGGCGCCCGGGTGCTGGTCACCGAGATCGATCCGATCTGCGCCCTGCAGGCGATGATGGAGGGCTACCAGGTCGTCACCATGGAGGAGGCGGCCAAGGTCGGCGACATCTTCGTCACCACCACCGGCTGCGTCGACGTGATCCGCCGTGAGCACATGGACGTCATGAAGGACCAGGCGATCGTGTGCAACATCGGCCACTTCGACACCGAGATCGACGTCAAGAACCTGGTCGACGACAAGACCCTCACCTGGGAGGAGATCAAGCCGCAGGTCGACCACGTGATCTGGCCCGACGGCAAGCGGATCATCGTCCTGGCCAAGGGTCGCCTCATGAACCTGGGCTGCGCCACCGGCCACCCCAGCTTCGTCATGTCGAACAGCTTCTCGAACCAGGTCATGGCCCAGATCGAGCTGTGGACCAACAACGACAAGTACGAGAAGGGCAAGGTCTACACCCTGCCCAAGCACCTCGACGAGAAGGTCGCCCGGATCCACGTCGAGAAGCTC
>JAWLGW010001137.1:0-2656 GCA_041690735.1 Planctomycetota bacterium | reverse complement strand
CGCTAGGTGAGATCGGCGGCCTGGCGGTCCCCAGCCTGCTGGACGCCCTGCGCGGACCCAGCGCCCGGGCCCGCCGCGCGGCCCAGCGGGGCCTCACGCGGCTCGGTCCCGACGACGTCGCCGCCGCCCCCCTCCTGATCGCGGCCACGGCCGAGACGCAGTTGCGGACCGCCGCTCAGCGAGCTTTGCTGCGGCTCGGTCCTCCACCGGCGGCGACGCTCGCCCTGGCGCGCCACGACAGCGAGACCCACGAGGCGCGCGTCGCCGCCTTGAAGGCGCTGGGAGCGGCTGCCACCGAGCGGGCCCTGGCCGCGCTGCGGTCCCCGGACTGGCCCACGGCGTACGCGGGCTGGACGGTGTTCGAGATGATGGGCGAGCCGGCCGGGCCGGCGGCGCCCGCGCTCATGGCCCTGGCCGAGGATCCGCAGGCGCCGCACCGGCGCACCACGCTCCAGGCTCTCGGCGCGCTCGGTCCGCAGGCGGCCCCGGTGATCGACCGCCTGCTCGCGCTCGTCCGCGGTGAGACGGACGAGTGGGTGCGCAACGCGGCCCTCGAGACGGCGAGCAAGTGCGGCGAGGCGGCCGTCCCGGCGGTGATCGAGGCGCTGGGGCGAGGGGACGCCGCCGAGCGGGCTGCGCTGGTGACCCTGCTCGCTCAGCTGCTCGCTGCCCTGGAAGGGAACCACGCGCCGGCGGTCGCCGCCCTGCGCGCGCGCCTGCGCGAAGATCCGGCCCCCGAGGTGCGCGCCGCCGCGGTCCGCGCCGTCTCGAACGGGCCCCCGCCGCCTCCTGGGGTGCAGGAGGCCCTGGTCGCGGGCCTGGCCGATCCAGAAGCCACGGTGCAGCAGGCAGCCTGCTCCGCGGTCTCCGCCCTGTCCTGGGAGCTCCGCGAGGCTCACGGGCCGGCGGTCGAGGCGAGCCTGATCGCGATCCTCAGCGACGAACGCGGCCAGCCGGAGCGGGCAGCCGTGCGCGAGCAGGCGGTGCAGGCGCTGCGGTCCTGGCCGCTGACGGACGCGGTGTACGAGGCGCTCCTGGACGTGCTCGCCAACCCCCGGCCGGGCTCTACCTGGAGCCTCGCCCACGCGGCCACCTCGATCCTGGGGCAACGTCGCGACGGTCTGGCGCGGGTGCACGCTGCCCTGGAGCGCCGCACCGTGCACGAGGACCCCAAGGTGCGTGAGTCGGGCCTGTGGGGCCTGTGGACGCTCCTCGAACGGCACGCTGACCTGATCCCCGCGGCCCTCCCGGCGCTCGAGCGCGGGCTCGGCGACGACGACGAGGCGGTCCGCGCGCGCGCGGCCGACGTGCTCGTGGAGGCAGCGCGCCACCACCCGGCGCCGGTCGCGGCGCTGCTCACTCGCGCCGCTGCCGACCCGAGCTGGTCCGTGAGGGCAGCCGCCGCCGAAGGGTTGGGTCAGGCGGGGCCGGCCGCGGCCGACGCGAGCGCGGTCCTCGGCGGACTGCTCGACGATCCTGAGCCCCTGGTGCGGACGCTGGCGGCCGACGCGCTGCCGCACCTCGGCGGCGCAGCCCTGCGCGCCGTCCCGGCGCTGGCGGCGGCGCTCGGCGATCCCGACGAGGGCACCCGCGTCGTGGTCCGCAATGCGCTGCTCCGGCTGGCGTCCCTCGATCGGCGGCCTGTGATCGCCGCCGCGGCGAGGCTGCTGAGCGACGCGGGGCGGGCTGCCTCGGGGCGCGCCGAGGCATGCCTCGTCCTGGCCAGTCTCGGCCGCGAGGCCTTGCCCCCCCTGGAGGCGGTCCTCGCGGACCCGGCTCCGCAGGTGCGCGCTCACGCGGCCGCCGCCGTCGGCAGCCTGGCCGGCGAGGCGGCGGCGCCCGCGCTGGGACGGGCGCTGAGCGACCCGCACCCGGACGTGCGCCAGCGGGCAGCCCTCGCGCTGCGTGAGCTGGGTCCCTTGGCGGCGGGGCAGGTCGCGGCGCTGACGTCGGCGGTGAGCGACCCGCTCGCCGAGGTGCGCAGCGTCGCCGCGGGGGCGATCGCCGCCGTCGGCTCGGCGGCGCGCCCCGAGGTGCTGGGCGCGCTGTCCCGCGCCCTCGGCCAGGACCCGGTGCCGGCCGTCCGGAAAGCAGCAGCCGCGGCGCTGGGAGCGGCGATCGCGGGTCCTGTCCCTGAGGACGCGGCGGACTCCGTCGTGGAGGCGCTGGTCGCCGCCTTGAACGATCCGGCGGCCGCGGCCGCCGCGGCGGAGGCGATCGGACAGGTCGCCCGACACGCCCCAGAGGCCTTCACTCGGGCGGGGGTCGCCGCGGCGCTCACCGCGGCCCTCGACCGGATCGACGTGCAGGACCGGCTGGCGGCGGCGCAGGCGCTGGGGCGCCTCGGTCCGAGCGCGACGGCGGCGGCGCCCGCGCTGGCGGGGCTGGTCGCCGACTCCACCGAGGACGCGTGGGTGCGGAAGGCTGCGGCCGAGGCGCTCCGGCAGGTCGACCCCCACCGCCTGGCCCAGGTCGCCGGCGCGCTGGCGAACCAGGCGCCGCCGGGCTCACAGGCCCGGGTCGACGCCCTCTCGATCCTGCTCGAGGTAGGGAGCGCCGAACCCGGCGAGGTCCTCCCGCTCCTGGAGCCCCTCCTCGCCGCCGAGGATCGCGGCGTGCGCTATCAGGCGGTCGCGTTGCTGGCGCGCGTGGGCCG
>JAWLGW010001136.1:0-2656 GCA_041690735.1 Planctomycetota bacterium | reverse complement strand
GCGCTCGCCGCCAGGAAGGCCTCCAGCGGGCGGCGCGCCTCGTCGCGCGCGATCCCCGAGCCGATCTCGAGCAGGGCCCGCAGCGCCCGCTCGGCCACCACGCCCTCTCCCTTGCCGGCCCGCTCCAGCGCCGAGCGAGCCGCGTCGGTGCCGAGGTCCCGCAGCACGGTCACGATCATGATGGCCGCCTGCTGGTGATCGCCGTCCAGCACCTGCCGCAGCCGCCGCTCGTCGCCAGGCCCTGCCAGGGCCGCCGCGGCGTCCGCCAGCTCCCCAGAGGGCCGATCGCCGAGGAGCTTGAGCAGCTTGGCCGCCGCCGGACGCGAGGTGCCCACCGCCACCTCCAGCGCAGCGCCGCCACGGGCCACCTCCAGCAGCGCCTCCTCGACCTCGGCGGCGCCGAGGCGCTGCAAGGCCCGCAGGCGCAGCTGCATCGCCATGGGCTCCGACAGGAGGACCGCGGCCAGCTGCGGGGCGCGGAGCGCCGCCAGCGTGACCAGCACCTCGTCACGAGCGCGCCCGAGCTCCTGCACGCGCTGCCACAGGGGCTCGACCACCTCGGGCCTGGGCGCCTGGAGCAGGTCCGGCAAGAACGCCTGCACCTCAGCCAGCTCGGCCGGCGGGAGCGCCGCGAGCAGCTCGACCGCCTTGGGCGCCGCGGCGACGTCCGCCGCCAGGAGCGCCCCCCCGATCAGCGGCCCGACGGTCGCCGCGCTGCCGCGGTCGCACGCCTCGAGGACCCGCTCCAGGGCGGCCACGTCGCTGGGACCCGCCGCCCGCGCCAGCACGTCCCCCAGCGCCGCCGCGCCGGCGGGCGTGCGCGCGCGCGGATCGCGCAGGAAGACGGCCACGGCCGGCAAGGCGTCGGCGCCGCGGCCCACCAGCCGGGCCTTGGCCCGGCCCACCTCCAGGGGGCCGCCCCCGCCGCAGGCGGCGGCGAGGTCGGCCAGCGAGGCGGCGAGCCTGCCGTGCCAGGCGCGCCAAACCTCCGCGCTGTCCCCGTCGGGCGCGTCGGCGCCGGCGACGCGGCGCAGACAGCCCGCCGCGATCCGATCGAGGGGCGCGCCCGCGGACAGCGCCCGGAGGGCGTCCTCGATCGCTGCGAGGTCCCCGGCCTCGAGCACCAGCGGCGCCAGGGCGAGGCGAGTGGAGGGCGCGCCGATCGAGTGAAGATCCGACAAGGACTTCAGCAGGCTGACGGTGGGCCCCCTGCCGTCGAGGGCTGCCTCGGCCAGGGCCCGGCCGGCGGCCCCGCGGGCGTCGAGGGGGAGTCGCCGCAGGGCCTCCTCCACCTCCGCGTCTCCCAGGGAGAGGCCCGCGAGCACCGTTTGCAGCAGCGCGGGCCCCGAGTCCGCCTCCAGCGAGGCCAGCACGCGCCCCCGCTGAGCGTCGCGATCACCGCTGAGGAGCAGCAGCCGGTGCACCCGCAGGCGGTACTCCTCCTCCAGGCTGACCCGCGCCGCCTGGGCGGCCTCCTCCACGCCCTCGGCGCCGCTCAGCTCCTCGAGGAGCGGCCCGAGCTCGGTGGCCTCGGCCTGCGCCAGCCGCTCGAAGGACGCCGCCAGCGGCCCCGGGGGGATCACCACCGGCGCGTCGCTGGCGGGCGTCGGCGCGAGGGTCGGGCCCTCGGAGCGCGGGGCCAGCCCCGGCTCCCCGACCTCGGGCTCCCCGACCTCGGGCTCCCCGGCCTCGGGCTCCCCGACCTCGGGCTCCCCCGGCCCGGTCGCCGTGGGGGTGCTGAGCGGCTGCTCCGGCTCAGGCGGCGCCGCGTCCGCCGGCTGCTCCCGGGGCGGCTCCCGATCGACGCGCGCCGCGGTCGCGCTCGGCGGGCGCGTCGGCGGCCCGCCCAGGTGCTGGTAGGCGTAGACCGCCCCTCCGACGAGCAGGAGCGCGCCCACCGCCGGCCCAGCCAGCGCCTTGGCCCGCTCGATCAGCTGGGCGGCGGCGCTGGGGCCGCGCAGGACCACCCCGCAGTTGGGACACTCGGCGGCGATCCGCGCGATCATCTCCTCGCACACGGGGCAGGGATACGCCACGTCGCTCGGGTCGTCGCGGCGCCGGCGCCCCACGCCCGACGTGCGGCCCTGTCCCGACACGCGTCCCTGCCCCGACACGCGCCCGGCCCCGGAGGTCCGCCCGAGGCGGGAGCTGGCGCCGCGCCGGCGCGCGCGCTGCTGCAGCTCGGAGATGGCGTGGCTCCCGGAGGAGACGTCCTTGGGGACGCCCTTGGGGACGCCCTTGGGCCTGGGGTCGGCGTCGGCGTCGAGGGAGTTCGCCAGCCCCGACTCGGCGTCGGGGGCCAGGTCGAGCGCGCCGCCGCCCCCGCCGCCGAGCGCGCCCCACTCCATGCTCGACATGAGGTTGCCGCCGCCCGCCGGCGGCGCCGGGGAGGGACCCGGCTGCGGCGGCTGCTGCGGCGCGGCGATCCGCAGGGTGCGCTGGCAGCGGGTGCACTGGAAGGTCCGCCCGGCCAGGTGGTCCGCCAGCGCATAGGGCGCGCCGCAGGGGCAAGTGAAGCGGAGGACCATGGGGGCGAGTATAGAGCAGGGGACCTCGCGGTGCTCGCCGAGCCGGCGAGCCCGCGAGCGGAGGGCGACCCGTCCCTACTTCTTCACGTAGTCGCGCGTGTTGCGGCAGCCGGGGTAGCCCGAGCAGG
>JAWLGW010001135.1:0-2656 GCA_041690735.1 Planctomycetota bacterium | reverse complement strand
CCTCGAGCTCCAGCAGCTCGACCAGGGTCTCACGAATGTCGGCGTCGTCCTCGACCAGGAAGACCTCTGCCGCGCGGTTCGGCTCCTGCATGAGGACCCTCCCGTCCAGTGACTCTGCAAGTCGCGGGCCGAGAGGGAGCCGGGTGGCGCGTTACCCGAACAGCTCGGGGATCACCTCGCCGCCGTCGATGGCGGTGATCGGGCGCCCGTTCTTGGTGTAGTTCACCCTCTCCGCGTCGAGGCCCATGGCGTGGCCGATGGTGGCCATGAGGTCCTGGGCGCCGATCGGCCGCTCCGCCACCGCCATGCCGTCGGCGGTGGTCGCGCCCACCACCGCGCCGCCACGGATCGGGCCGCCCGCCAAGGCCAGGCTCCAGCAGCGGGCCCAGTGGTCGCGCCCCTCGTTGGGGTTGACCCGCGGGGTGCGCCCGAACTCGCCCATGCACACCACCAGGGTCTTGCTCAGCAGGTCGCGCTGCGCGAGGTCGCCCAGCAGCGCCGCGAAGCCCGAGTCGAGCTGGTCGCCCAGGGCGCGGGTCCGGTTGAAGTTGTCCTGGTGGGTGTCCCAGCCGCCCAGCTGCACCTCCACCACCCGCGCCCCCTGCTCGACCAGGCGGCGCGCCATGAGGCACCCCTGGCCGAAGGCGTGCTCGCCGTAGGCCGCGCGGGTGGCCTCGCTCTCCTGGGCGAGGTCGAAGGCGGCTACGCGCGGCGAGTGCATCAGCCGGTCGGCCTTGCGGGTGATCGCCCGGTGCCCGTCCACCTCGGGGCCCGCGCGGCCGGCGGCGAAGGAGGCGTCCAGGCTCTCCAGCAGGTCGCGGCGCCGCGCGAACCGCTGGCCGTCGACCCCGTCGGCGTAGCTCATGTTCTCGATCGGCCGGCGGGGGTCGTTGACCTTGAAGGGCGCGTACGTCACGCCCAGGATCCCCGCCCCCGGCGCGCTGCCGTTCACGCACACGTAGGGCGGCAGGTCGGCGGCGGGGTCCGCCTTCTGCTGGCAGATCAGCGCGCCGATGTCGGGGTGGCGCACCGTCCCCGAGGGGACGTAGCCGGTGTGCAGGAAGTAGCGCGCCCGCTGGTGGTTTCCCTCACCGGTCGCCATGGAGCGGACCAGCGCCACCTTGTCCATGTGCTCGGCCAGTCGCGGCAAGGTGTCGGCGATCCGGACGCCCTTGGCGCGCGTGGCGATCGCCTGGGTCGGCCCGCCCTGCGCCGTCCCCGGCTTGGGGTCGAAGGTCTCCAGCTGGCTGGGGCCGCCGTTGAGCCACAGCACGATGCAGTGCTCGGCTGCGCCGAAGCCAGGGATCGCCGCCGCGGCCGCCTCCTGGGCGAGCAGCCGCGTCGGCCCGCCCAGGGCCAGACCCAGGAACCCGCCCACCGACAGCCCCAGGAACCCGCGCCGCGACAGGCCGCTGTCGCATCCGCACTCGTGGTTACGCTCGCTCTCACTCATGGCTGCTCCGCTCGTCGGTTCTATCGGGATGTTCCGCGCAGCGTCTCGTGCGCTCGCTTCGCCCCGGCTCGGCGTCGACCGCTGAATCGGTCTTCCCTATCCCGGACTTCACGCGACTCCGGCCCCGCCGACCGCTGGCCCCAATCTCGAGACGGGGCAGGAGTCGCGAGGAGCTCGGGCTAGTGGTTGAAGTTGAACTCGCTGCCGTTGAGCAGCGCCCACAAGACGTCGGCGTACGCCTCCGCCATCTCCGCCGCCGGCCGGGGCGCGAGGACCTCGCGCAGCTTGACGCGCTCCTCCGCCGTGGGAGCGCGGCTCAACACCCGCAGATAGATGGTGTCGATCCGCTCGTCGACGTCCTTCATGCGGAACAGCCGGTCGTACACCGGGTGCCCGGGCCGCGCCCGCACCGCCTCGTTGGTCAGCGGGCCGTTGAAGCGCATCAGCGCCTGGGGGATCGTCCCCTCGTCCACCACCTCCTCCCCCTCGTCGTCGCCGAAGGTGGTCACGAACTGGCGCAGGAGCTGGTTCTTGCGCCGGGCGAGGGCGCGCTGGGCGCCGCGGTTGCGGGTGCGCACGTCGGCGGCGCCCGTCGCCTCGAGCACCGAGTTGAACAGCTGCTCGGCGCTGAGCGAGCGCAGCGGCGCGCGGGCGAACACCGCCAGCTGCCCGTCCCGGACCTCGAGGGGCCCCGCCGAGGAGAGGCCGTAGGCGCGGGTGGAGACGATCACCTCCACCAGCCGGCGCAGGTCGTAGCCGCTGGCGCGGAAGTCACGGGCCAGCAGGTCCAGGAGCTCGCCCAGGGGGGCGTCGCCCTGGCCGAGGTCGTCGACCGGGTCGACGATCCCGCGGCCGAAGAAGAAGGACCACATGCGGTTGACCGCCGCCTTGGCGAACCAGGGGTTGTCGGCGGCGGTCAGCAGCTTGGCCAGGTCCGCCCGGCGCGAGACCCCCACGCCGGGGTTCGTCACCTCGCCGGTCAGGAAGCGGGGCAGGACCAGGGGGCCCGTCCGCCCGGGCTCGACCGGGAGCCGGATCTGTCCGGCGCGTCGCTCGGTCACCCGGAAGGGACCCCTGACCTTGCGAGGGTCGCGGCCGCGCTCCTCGGCGAGCGCCAGCATCTCGGGCGTGGGGGGCGTGCGGCGGGTCTGGGTGCGGGTGAAGAAGGCGGCGACGCCGTAGAAGTCGCGCTGGGTCCACTCC